>DAIEQP010000364.1 GCA_027347805.1 Ignavibacteria bacterium
GACAGGCGCTAAATTATATCTTAATCAAAAGCAATATGCAAAAGCTCAAGAAGCTTTGGAAAAAGAAGTTGCAAAAAATCCTTTAAGTGATGAAGGCTGGTTTTTGTTAGGATCACTTCATGGCGAACAGGGAAATCTTGATAAAATGATTGAAGCTTATGGCAAATCATTAAAAGCTAGCCCTAAATTTGCTAGTGATATTTCAAACTCCAAAAAGTATTATTGGGCAACAAGTTTCAACAAGGGCGTTGGACTTTTCAACCAGGCTGCAAAATCGGTTAAACCAGATTCTGTAAAGATTTTATTTGGAAAAGCTATTGAACAATTCAAGGCTTCCATTCTTTGCCAGCCTGATTCAGTTGCAGGTTATTCAAACTTAGCAATGGTTTATTATAATCTTCAGGATTATGATAGTGCAATTGCTCCTCTTGAAAAAATTACACAGATTGGCAAATCTCCAGAAGCTTATTCAATGTTAGGACAGATTTATGCAGACAAAGCTCAAAAAGCAAAAGATGCAAAAGATGATCAGGCTTTCAATCCTAATGTTGAAAAGGCAATCAAAATTTTTGAAGAAGGAAAATCAAAATTTCCTGAAAATGGAGATATTTTATTAAGATATTCAAACGCTCTTATTCTTGCCAATAAACTTGATGTTGCAATCCAGGCATTTAAAACCGGCGTTGAAAAAGAACCAGGCAACAAATACTATAGATATAATTATGGTGTTGTTCTTTTGAATACTCAAAAATTTGCTGATGCAGAAACACAGTTTTCTGAAGCAATTAAAATTGATCCTGCATATCAGAATGCTATTTACAATTTGGCTGTTACCTATGTAAAATGGGGCGATTCATTCAGACAGGAAGCTGATAAAAAAGGTGAAAGCGCAGATGTAGAAAAGATTAAAGAAAAAATTGTAAAAGCTAAAAACGTTCTTGAAGGTGTTTTAAAGAATGATGAAAAGAATCCTTCTTTATGGGATCTTTTAGCAAGAGTATATGCTAATCTTGGAATGAACAAAGAATCTGACGAAGCATTTAAAAAAGCAGATCAATATAAGTAACAATATTAAAATTGATTTTAAACCCACAGCTTGAATTTCGGGCTGTGGGTTTTTTATGATTAAAAGTAGAGAGGCATTATGAATCCCAATAATGAAAATACACAGCAGATTAATATTGAACTTGGAGAGAAGGAAGCTGAAGGTATCTATTCAAACCTTGCTATTATTACTCATTCGCCTGCTGAATTTGTAATTGATTTTACACGTGTGGTACCCGGTGTACCAAAAGCGCGTGTTTTATCTAGAATAATTACTACTCCACAGCATGCAAAGATGCTTTTAAGAGCACTTAAAGATAATATCGATAAATTTGAATCACGTTTCGGTGAAATAAAAGTAGATGCACAATCTGCTCCCCAGTTTGGTTTTATTAATCCCGATAAAGGGGAACAAATCAACTAAATTTTAGGATTCCCCCGCAGGGAATCCTTTTTGAAATAAATCACTTCTAAAATATTCATAAAAACATTTCTTGAGTTAAAAGGAAATAATAGTTAGCTTATTTTCACGTAATTGAACTTTTGTTAAAAATAACCATGGAGACACAAATGAAAAAACTCCGTACTCTTTGGCTGTTTTGCATTCTCCTGCCAATAACTTCAATCTATTCACAAGATAATATGATATTATCGGTAATAGGAGATGTAGCCTCGTTAGATCTTGGATCCTTTATGATGGCAAATTCTATAAGCGGCCAGCCAAGAATTTTTCAATTAGTAATTCCTACAAAGTATGAAGGGCAGGATGTTTTTATAAAAGGAAGAGTTGATTGGAAACAGAATCTAAATTCATCTTATCAAAATATTTTTGAATTCCAGACAAAAATATTTAAAGCCAGATCTATGTTTAATGATGAAATTGGAAATTCCGATATAAGTATTGATGATATACATGGGAATGAAACACTGGCCCGTGATATTGCTTCAAAAGGTAAGCCCAGCGGAGAATTTCAAATTTATATGCAAATGTTTTCCAGGGATAATAGAATACTAGCCAGTACTAATCAACCTGCAATTTTAACATTCTTAAATCCGGCTCCAACAATCAGCATTTCATTACCAGTTTCAAATTCGAATGTTGATGTTGGAAATGTGCAGGTTAGCTGGACCCCGGTTCAGGGCGCCACTAAATATCAGATCCAAGCAGGCGTACTTGGTGAATCAAATTCCAGTGTTGAAGATGCTTTGCAGAGAGGCTCTCTTATTGTGGATCTTCAAAATATTAATCCAAATGTAACTGCATATGGAATTAAAAAGGAAGATAGAATAAGAGACTGGCATGATGGACAAAAAATAGCGCTTCTTGTTAAAGCTATTTATCTGGATAGCGGTAAAGAGACCGAAATAAGAAGCGAACCGATTGTGTTTAATCTTGGTTTAGGCACTCCATCTCAAGAAGAAAAGAAAAATGAAAATGTTCAGTCTGCTCAGCCAGACCCAAATTTAGTAAGACTTGCTAAACTGGTTAATGGAAAAGTTGATCAAAGTATTCTTGATAAATTGAACAATGGTACAATTCAGATGAATCAGGTTCAATTTGAAAATGAGAATGGCCAGTCAATGTCTTCTGCAGACTTTTTATTACTGCTAGGAATGCTTGAGGGAAAAGATCCTAATGAGTTAACAATAAAATATTCACCAAAACAATAGAGGAGCCGAAAATGAAAAAAATAATTTTACTCTTGTTAATTCCTCTAATTGCATTTACAAATATTTGTCTAGCAGGCGATCCTCCTGATGGATCAACTGTTGCGCTGGTTAAAAAAATTGTTAAAGATGTTACCTATAAAAAGTCAGGACAATCCGACTGGGAAGTCGCCAAAACCGGCACACCATTAAGCGATGGAGGTCAGGTTAAAACAGGCGCAAATTCATTGGCGTTAGTACTTTTTACTGATGGTTCTGGTTTGCTTAGAGTTAGAGAGAATACAGTATTGAATATTTATGGAACGAAAGATGGCAAGAAGATGAATAAAAATACATTCATCGAAAAAGGTAGACTTGGATTTGAAGTTAATAAACAGGAAGATGACGAGTTTAAATTTACTACGCCGACTGCTGTGGCATCTATAAGAGGAACCGCCGGACTATTCAAAGTTGATAGTCTTGGAACAACATTAGTTGGAATCGAAGGACTAATCGATGTTCGCTGCCCGAATGATCCAAGCAAATATGGTCAGCTTCAACCCGGTCAAACAGTTTATTTAAATCAGAATTGTGAACTTGTAATTAATCAGAGTACCGAAGAAGATAAGAAAGAGTATACTGATACAAAGAAAACAACAAATAAGAAAGTTAAAGTCAAAACTTCTTATGGTGATATAGAAATTGAATACTACCAATAATCGAGTATTATTAAGTCGATAATTATTGAGGGCCTTATGAAAAAAATTTTTACATCATTTTTTTTGGTTGTAATTCTTTCTTCGAGTTTAATTGCTCAGATAAGCAATTATGTCTCAAACGTTAAAATTGGAGATGCGAAAGAAAAAAATCCAATTTCATTAGTTGCAGAATTAATTTCTTCTGAGGTTATTTCAAATATCAATATTGCTTATAAACAATTTGGAGTGTCAGAATTTACTAAACTAGAAATGGTAATGGGGGCAAACACTGCTACCGCGACAATACCGGCAGATGCTGTTCAGCCGCCATATTTGGAATATTATCTTATACTGAATCTTAAAGATGGAACAACGCAGACTTATCCGTTAAACGTTGATCAGGGAGTTTCCCCGCTTCAAATTTCTGTTTCAGGTGTTTCCCAAAAAGATAAAGAGATTCTTCTACTTAGCCCTGCACCTGGTGAAACAGTTGTTGATGATGAGCAATTGATTTCTATATCATTTGTTAAAGCTCCTGAAAATGTTGATATGTCCAAAACCAAAATTCGTATTAACAACCAGGATGTAACATCATCTGCACTATTTGCCGGAGATGTTATAATTCTTAGCGGAGAAAACCTGCCTAAAAGTATATTCTCCGGTGGAAGGTCTTTATCGATTGAT
>DAIEQP010000367.1 GCA_027347805.1 Ignavibacteria bacterium
TTTAGAAACCAGCCGCAGCTTGATGCGCTTGTATCCAAAGTTATACCGGAAATATTGGCTTCTAAGGCAAAGGCCGGAAAGCAAAAGCTTAGGATCTGGAGCGCCGCATCTTCTACCGGTGAAGAGGCTTATTCCGCTGCGATTATAATTACAGATATGCTGAAGCCGAAATACCCGGGTCTTGAAATTGAAATTGTTGGAACCGATATCAATCATGCCGTAATTGAAACGGCAAAGTCGGGGTTGTATAAGGAATATTCAATAAGGAATACTCCCGCATATTACTTGAAAAAATATTTTAATAATTACGGGAACACCTACGAAGTAATTCCGGCAATTAAAAACACGGCTTCATTTAAAATACTAAACCTAATAGACGATTTTGAAATGAGGGTCATGTCTAACTTTGATATAATATTCTGTGCAAATGTTTTGATCTATTTTGATATGAAGGCGAAGATAAAGGTTATTAATCATTTATATAATTCACTTAATAAAGGCGGCTATTTGTTTATCGGTTATGCCGAAACACTTCACATGATATCTAAAGCATTTAATATTGTCAATTTTCCAAAGACAATTGGATATAAGAAGGAGTAAAAATTTACAATGAAGAAAATAATTCTTGTGGCCGACGATTCACCATCGATAAGGAAATTCGTATCCTTTGCTTTGGCTATGAAAGGCTTTGAAATTATTTCCGCAGCCGACGGGATGGAAGCGCTTGAGAAGCTGCCGGACAAGCAGATAAGCCTGGTTATTACCGATTTAAATATGCCTAACCTTGACGGGTTTGAATTAATAAAATCGATGAGAAGCAACGACCAGTTCAAAGACATCCCGATAATCATTTTGTCGTCTTTAGCTGGCAGCGATGAAATTCAGAAAGGAATGGAAATAGGAGCCAATTCCTATCTTATAAAACCCTTCGATCCTAAAAGAATAGTATATGAAGTTTCTAAATATTTAAACTAAGGAAAGAAATATGGATCTTAAATTTCTTGTAGTTGACGACTCGGTAACCATGCGCAGGATAGTAATAAACTCTTTGCGCAATCTTGGTTTCGCCAATTATGTTGAAGCCGGTGACGGTAAGGAAGCCCTTGATAAGCTGGGCGCAGACAGCAGTATAAACTTTGTTATTACCGATTGGAATATGCCAGTGCTTTCGGGCCTGGAATTGGTAAAGACAATTAGAGGCGATGATAAAATTTCAAAAGTCCCTATCCTAATGGTTACTACTCGCGGCGTTAAAGAAGATATTATTGAAGCGCTTCAGGCAAGAGTGAATAATTATATTGTTAAGCCTTTTACGCCTCAAATTCTAAAAGAAAAAATCGATCAAATTTTACAAGCAGCATAGAGAGATAATATTATGAAACAGGTTTCCAACATGTCCGATTTGTTTGAAAGACTGAATGATCTGAAAGTCGTTTTCCGGTACGGGCAAAAGCTTATTCCTATTATCCAGAGCATTATAGACTTTATGAAAGAAACAGTGCCGCTATTGGAAGACATAAATACTTCGATAGCCGACAGCACAAATAAAATTCCGAAAGCCAAGGATCAAATAACCAATGTAACCAGCGCTACTGAACTGGCTACCACGGAAATACTGGACATCGCCGATTCAATTTCAATTGATCTTGATAAAATTGAAAAAGAGCTAAAGTTGCTTCAGGAAAATGAAACCAAGAAAAAAGAGCTTTGGGTGAAAATTAAAGATCTATTAAAGGATAATGACGGCTCAGGCCAATTAGTTGAAGAGTACGAACAGCTTGATAATTCTATTGCGGTGATGGCAAATTTCCAGAAGGTATTTGACAAGATTAAGAACGACGTTTATAATATAACCTTATCTCTGCAAGTTCAGGACATTACCTCGCAGCAGTTAGCGGCAGTTAATCATCTCATCGAATCCGTCCGCCAAAGATTATCTTCATTAGTAATGCACCTGGATGAGACCGAATTAAGCAACATGGAATTAGTTAAAATAGACTCTCCCGATAATTCTACATTTAACCCTGAGGCAGTTTATACAAAGTCGCAAGAAAAACAGGACATGGCTGATTCACTCGTAAATAGTAACTCAAGCAAAGCGTCCCAGGACGAAATTGACAAATTATTTTCATAGCTATGGAATCAAACAATACATATGCGATGCTCAACGATCCTGAAATGAAGGAGATTGTTGACAGCTTTTTAGTCGAAACCAAAGAGATCCTGGAAAAGCTTGATCTCAATCTTATTGAACTGGAAAACAGGCCGAACGACAGCGAGCTGTTGAATGATATATTCAGATCGTTCCATACTATAAAAGGGACTTCCGGCTTTTTAGGATTGGATAAGCTAACGCAGGTTACTCATAGGTGTGAAGATATTCTTAACAAGTTAAGAAAGGGAGAAGCTGTTCTTTCACCGGAACTGATGGACGGAATTTTTCTTGCCTACGATAAAATAAAAGAATTGCTCGTATCAATTGAAATAGAGTTTAGTGAAAATGTGCCGGTTGAAGAAACCGTAGATATATTATCGGATTTGATTGACAAGCTTGAGCATAATAATGCAGAGGAAATTAAGATTGCTGAAAAGATAATCGGCAATGCTGAAGGTATTTCCGCAGAAGAACCTAATGCCGATGTACCGGTAAACGGCAATTTTGTTATGATTGATAAAAATAATTCTGTTACTGAAAAAGTAACGGTGCCGGTTACAGAGGGCAGTAATGCTGCTGTTAACGAGACCTCGGTTAAAGGAACTTCAATAAAGGAATCAGTTATAGGCTCGGCGGCAAAGAAGGCTGATAACACAATTAGAGTGGATGTTGAAAGATTGGATGAGCTGTTAAATATTGCATCGGAACTAGTATTGGGAAGGAACAGGCTTGCGCAGGTAAATTCGGAATTCGGACTCGAATACGAAGGGACAAAATTTTCTAGAGACCTGGCTGACGCAACAAAGCAGATTGATCTTATGACAAACGAGCTTCAGCTTGTTGTTATGAA
>DAIEQP010000376.1 GCA_027347805.1 Ignavibacteria bacterium
AGAAATGATAACATTACTTAAAGTTGAACTTCTGCCTACGTTAAAAGAAAGGCTTGAATTGCAAAAGAAAGAAATGCTAAAGCAGGCAATAAAAGAACAAGAAGAGGATCTTGGCAATTACAAAAAACAGATAAAAAGTGCTCAACCAAAAAAGGAGGATGAACAATAAGATTCTGAATTGTTAAGAATTAATTAGGTTAGCAATTGGGAAGACAGTTGTTGCATCTTTTCATTTCCGGTTAATACCATCTTAGGAATTTGCATCGTAGGATTAACGAATGAAGTTAAATGTTAAATTTGTTTTAATAACCTTTTTTACGGTGCTGCTCATTACAATTATTTCAACGCTGGTGTTTTATTCCCTCGCGAATAGAATCTTTATGCAGCAGCAGTCTAAAACAATAATTAATGCTACAACTGCATTTGCTTTTAATTTTCAAAACGAACTGCAAAAAATTGATGAGGATTTCAGATCATTAGCTCCATCGATGAATAACTTCAGTTCAGTTAATCTTGATTCCACAAGAATAGATTATCTATTTACTCTTGTAAATGATACGTTAATAAATTCGAAAGAGTTCAAAATTAAAAGCGGCTCTTATTTAAATATTAGAACCTCCTCTTTTCAAAAATTTTTTTCTGAAAATCCCACCCTTGTTCTCAGATATTCACAGCAAAAGGATGGAAGGACATATTATTATGGAAGCACAGTATCATCCGAAGTATTAAGCAGAATAAGCGAGAAGATTAATTCCGATATTGCACTTGTAGTTAATGAAGCACCGGTCGAAATTTCTAATTTGAACAAAAGACAAAATATTTTAACAACAATTGTAAATGCAAGCCGGGATCTAAAATTCAAAAACAACTTCGATTTGTATTTCGAATCACTTAATGATCAAGACTTTATCTCATCACTTTATAATCCTAAGTTCACTTTGTTCCCCGCAAGTAAAGTTAATTTTATTGTCTTTGAATCCTTTAAAGATAGTGTTGAGTTTAGAGACACTCTTAAAATTGTTGTGTTGCTTGTTATTGTTGCTGGAACAGCATTAACTCTCATAATTGTTTTACTTTCTACAGTTAAGCTGAGAAGACAGGTTACACTTTTAAGTGTTGCGGCAGAAGAGGCAAGTCGCGGAAATTTAGAACATCGAGTCCAAATAACAACAAAAGATGAAATTGGGCATTTCGGCGAGACTTTTAATAAAATGCTTGATGAGTTGGTCAGAAATAAAAAAGCTGAAAAAGAATACTCAGAATTTATTGCGCTGATAAATCAAAACCCTACACTAAAAGAAATTTCGGATGCCGCACTTCAAAAAATTATTGAATCTACTCAGTTGTCATTTGGGGCGCTTTATTTGGTTCGCGATAAAACATTGCGACTAATATCCTCGCATGGAATTGAAAAAAATGTTTCAAAACCTTCGGAAGATTTTAATATTTATACGAATGCTATTGTTAAAAATGAAATTGCAGAATATGTGTTCAAGGATAATTATCCAGAAATTAAAGCTGGAATTACATCCATAAAGATTCAATACCTTATAATATTTCCTTTAGTTTATAATAAAGAAACAATTGCTCTTTTGGAACTTGCAAGTGAATCTGAACCCAAAACCAATGTAAGAAATTATATCAGTTCTATAAATGAACAGCTTGCCATTGGGTTAGTTAATGCTAAATCTTTTGAGCAGATGGAAAACCTTATTGGCGAATTAAGAGTTCTTAATGATGAATATCAGAAACAAAACAAACAGATTGTCAAACAAAACGATGAATTAATACAGCTTCATATCCAGTTGAAGGAAAAAGCCGATGAACTTGCACGGCAGAAAGAACATGCAGTTGAACTAACCAAAGTAAAATCGGAATTTCTTGCAAGCATGTCGCATGAATTAAGAACTCCGCTTATTTCTATACTTGGGTTAACAGAATTACTTCTCAAAGATTTTGGTGTTTCTCTAAAGATCAAAGACAGATTGCAAATTGTTGATCGTAACGGCAAAAAATTATTAGCTCTTATTAATAATATTCTTGAATTCTCGAAATTTGAATCCGGCAAAATTGATATAAAGAAAGAAACATTTTTACTTGGTGAATTTATAGAGGAAATTTATCCTAATATAAATCAGCTTACGACAGAAAAAGAATTGATGCTAGTAATTGATCTGCCAAAAAACAAAAACATTTTGTTGAATACAGACAAAGTAAAGCTGGAACAAATACTCCTCAATCTGATTGTGAACGCTGTTAAATTTACTGAAAAGGGATTTGTTAAAGTTAAAGCCAGGGTGGATAATCTTTCGGAATTGAATTTAACTGTAGAGGATTCCGGCATCGGCATTTCACAGGAAAACCAAAAAATAATTTTTGATGAATTTAAACAAGTTGATGGAAGCACAAGCCGCAAATATGGTGGAGCGGGACTTGGCCTGGCTATATGTAAAAAATATATAGATATACTTGGCGGCAAATTAAAACTTAAAAGTGAAATTGGAAAAGGAACGGAGTTTTTTATTCAGCTGCCAAATAGTGTGTTGGATGTTGTTGATGTTTCTACACACGAATTTTTATCGATGAAAGATGCTTCTCATGATATCGAACAAAAAAGTAAAGATACAGTTCTACTTGTAAACGATAATATTGCCGCGTGTCAATTAATAGGAGATTACCTAGAATCGTATAATTTAAAAGTTGAGAAAGTTGATAACTCGCTTGCAGCAAAATCATTAATCAACGAAATAAAATACAAAGCTATAATTCTAAATCCGGTAGATAATTGCTGGGACTTGGCAATTCAAGCATGTAAAACCAAGCTGAATGAAAATACTCCAATTGTATTTACTTTGATTTTGGATGAACAAAAAATTGGATGGGAGCCTGATATCTTTGCTTTTTGGGTGAATTCTTCGGGAGTAGAGAACATTTCCAATCACTTTTTATTTGCTGAAAAACAGCTTAAGCAAAAGATTGAACGCGTTGCTGTTGTTGGGGATGACAAACAGCTTTTTAATCTGCAAAATGAAATAAAAAATATTCCGGATATAGTTGATGTGACACTATCTTCAGGACTTAAGGATTTTCTCAGATTGCAAAAATTGGTTGACATTGATTACATTTTAATTGATTTGAATTCACTAAAAGAGGATGCCCTTGAAATTTGTTATGCTTTATCAATCAACCGGGCATTAAAAAACAAACCTGTCGCGTTTATCCTTCCTGAAAGTATTTTACCTGAATTGAATGATAGGCTGATCGCCAAATTCAAAGAAATTGCTTTAAAAGTAAAATTGCACCCGATGGATATATTAAAATATCTGCGTGATAAACTACAAATAGAAGAGAAAATTGTTAACAAGCGAATTAAGCTGATTGTTGAACCACAAGATGAAGGAATCAATACATCCGCACCGATAGAAAACTATTCGGGTACCAAACCAACAGTATTAATTGTGGATGATGATAATGACGCACTTTTTACAGTAGGTGAATACGTAAAAGAACTTGAGTGTGATACGATTTTTGCTCATAATGGAATGGAGTGTTTGTCAATGCTAAGTCATGTTCATCCTGATTTAATTCTTCTTGATATCATGATGCCGAAAATGGATGGATTTGAAACAATAAAAAAAATCAGAGAGAGGGCAAATTATGCAAAGCTGCCCGTAATAGCATTAACAGCATATGCAATGCTTGATAATAAAAGTGTAATTGAAAAAAACGGATTCGATGATTTGATTACCAAACCAATAAATTTTCAAATTCTTTCAGCAAAACTATCTAACTACCTAAAAATCAAAAATATATTATGAAAAAAATTCTTGTTATTGATGATTTACCGGATAATGTGTTTTTACTGCAGGACAGACTGGAAAAAGAAGGTTTTGAAGTTTCGAAAGCATACAACGGAGTGATGGGTATTCAAAAAGCCGAAGAGGTGATTCCCGATTTAATACTGCTTGATGTAATGCTTCCGGATCTTTCAGGTTTCGAAGTATGCAAGAAATTAACTACAACCGAAAAGACTAAACTAATTCCTATAATTTTATTAACAGCTTTGACTGATGTTGAAAATATAAAAGCCGGTTTGCAATCAGGGGCATTTGATTATATAAAAAAACCATTTAACCGTGTTGAACTTCTTGCAAGAATAAATTCTGCACTTAGATTCAGTGAAATTAGTAAAGTTCTTGTTGAAGTAGAAAAAATTAAAACATACGCTGCAACTGTTGTAACGGCAAATCATGAAATTAAACAGCCTCTTACATTAATTAATCTTTCAACAGCTGCAATTAGAAGGGAAGTAGTTAAAGATAATTTTTCACCCGAAGCTGTTATTAAAAGAATTGAATTTATTGAGAACGCAGCAAGGGATATTCTGACAGTACTTGAAAAATTGGGCTCGATTCGAAAACCAGTCATTACACCTTATGTAAACGATCTGAATGTAATAGATTTGAACTCTGTCGATTAATTTAATAATTCGCGAACAATCGAAAGCATTTCCTCGAAATTGTAGGGCTTATTCAAAATTCTCTGAATTCTCAATTCACCATGTAATTCTAAATCATTTGCAGGCGATCCAGATGCAAGTACAATCGGGATTGAATGATTATTTTTTCTTAATTCCCTTATGCAATCTATTCCGTTCATTTCAGGCATTTTTTGATCAATGATTAATAAATCAAACTGATCTTGCTGCAAAAGATTTATTACCTCAATTCCTGTTGAAACAGTAACAATTTTATAGCCATAAGATTGTAATAACTCGGACAGTAATTCTCTGGTAATACTTTCATCCTCGGCAATTATTATTGAATGATTGCGAATGTCAGAGACCTGATGATAACCAACCTGAGCGGGAAACGTTAATATAAAAGAAGTCTCTATCTTCGGGATACTTTTCACTGTTATTGTCCCGTTATATTTCTCAACTATTTTTTTTACAACTGTTAACCCTATCCCGGAAATTTTATTCTTGGTTTTAGTTGAAAAATATTCATTGAAAACATCAGGAAGAATTGCTGCTTCAATACCAGCTCCATCATCATGAATTTCAAAAATGATTTTGTTTCTGAAATTGTCAGAATAGTTGCGTGTATTAATTTTAATTGTGCCTGCGCTTTCAATTGCTTCAATGGAATTGGTAATGAGATTAATTACTATTCTGTATAAATCTGAAAACTTACCGTTAATTAAATTGAGTTTTGGATCAAGATCTAATTCAAAATTTATTCTATTCTTTAATTGAGAATTAAATGTTTTTATAACATCGTTTATGACAGAGTTAACATTAATCCTTCTTGTAAGATTCGCATTGTTGGCAACTGTTATTTCATCTTCGATGATTTCCGACGCAAGGTAGGTTCCCGCTTCAATATTATTTAACAAAGAAATTACCTCATCCGAATGCCCTGCTTTTCTTTTGAGTAATTCTATACTGTTAAGAATTCTGGTAAAAATATTATTTAGATCGTGTGCGAGATGTTTTATCGGAGAATTATTTTCGATTGATTGCATTACTTCAAATTATATTTTATAATTTTAGAATAAAGCGTCTTCTGACTAATATCTAAAGCTCTTGCAGTGTTTTCTCTATTCCATTCATGGCGATCCAATGCTTTCTTGATATGAATTTTTTCAATTTCTTCCATAGTCAGAACATCGCCTTCTTCTATTGCAGGAAGTGAAGTGTCAAAATATTCCTTCGGCACATTTAGATCACGAGAATGAATAGTATCTCCTTCCGAAAAAATTATTGATCGCTCAATAATATGCTCAAGTTCTCTAACATTACCAGGATAATTATATCGTCCAAGATCATGTTTAGCCTCGGGAGATAATTTTTTTAATGATCTGACAGGAGATTTTTTTTGGAGAAAATATTCGGCGAGTAGAAGAATATCTCCATTACGTTCTCTAAGCGGGGGAATAGTAAGCGTAATAACATTTAGCCGAAAAAGTAAATCTCTTCTAAAATTTTTTTTCTCTGATTCTTCCATCAGATTTTTATTTGTAGCTCCAATTACTCTAACATCAGAACTTAACGTAGAAACTCCGCCGATTCTTCTAAAATCCCCATTTTCTAAAAATCTTAAAAGTTTTGGCTGAAGTGATAAACTAAGTTCTCCAATTTCATCAAGAAATAAAGTTCCACCATTGGCAATTTCAACAAGTCCCTGTTTTGAAGTCTTGGCATCTGTAAATGCCCCTTTTTCATAACCGAATAATTCACTTTCGATAAGTTGATCTGGAAGTGAAGCACAGTTTATTGCAACAAATGGTTTATTGGCTCGATTTGAATTTTTGTGGATGAATTCTGCAAATAGTTCTTTACCTGTCCCGGTTTCTCCTTCAAGCAAAATATTTGATTCAGATTTAGCAGCTCTTTCTGCAAGACGAATAACATTTTTAATGGATTCGCTTTCGCCAATTATAGTATTTGGCGGTGTCTGATTAATTTTTGAGGAGAGAATCTTATTTTTGATTAAAAGATCTTTGTGTTCAAGAGCGCGTTCAATAGTAACACAAAGCTGCCCAAATTCGTAAGGTTTAGTTATAAAATCATAAGCGCCTTGTTTAATGCAGTCAATTGCTGTTCGAACATCTGATTTTGCAGTTAAAACAATTACCTGAAGAGTCGGGTGATTATCTTTTACATAACTTAAAACTTTTTCACCATGAACCTCACGCATTTCCAGGTCCAAAAGTAAAATATCATAATATCTTTTTTTCAGAAGCTCAATTGCCTCTTTCCCATCATATACAACATCAACAATATAACCTTCATTTATCAATTCTTCTTTAAGAAGGTAACATAAAGTTTCGTCATCGTCAGAAATTAAAATTCTATAATCTTTCATAGCGGTAATTTTTACTTACGGATCAATATATATAAAAAAATGGATAGATATTGTGTGTTTTTTAATAAAAATTTCTTTTTTACAATTTTTATTAAGAAATGTATTAGAAATCCTTTTTCAATTTTGGAATTTATTTCGAATCGGGTTATATTTGTGCCCTCAAATTTTTGTAGGCGGGCGCGTAGCTCAGTGGTAGAGCAACACCCTTTTAAGGTGAAGGTCGGTGGTTCGAGCCCACCCGCGCTCACAGATT
>DAIEQP010000265.1 GCA_027347805.1 Ignavibacteria bacterium
AGTAAAAAATTGAACCCCGGCGAGAATGGTAATGTTAGATTGGCATTGGATACGGCAAACCGAGAAGGGAAGCTAACAAGAACAGTTACAATTTATTCAAATGATCCTGATTCACCTAATCAGGTAATTACACTTTACGTAAATATCTTAAAGAGAAAATCATAATGGGTTGGTTTACAAGAAAAAAAGAAAATATATCAAGAGACAGCAAAAAATCTGATTTACCAGATGGATTGTGGAAAAAATGTGAAGAATGCGGCGAAATTATTCACAATAAACAATTAGAAGTTAATCTATGGTGCTGTCCAAAGTGTAATTTACATTTTAGAATTGGAAGCAAAGATTACATTTCGTTTTTATTTGATGAAGGAACATTTAAAGAACTTGATAAAAAAATGAAGTCGGCAGATCCTCTAAAATTTGCTGATACAAAAAAATATTCTGATAGAATTTCTGCAACAATAAAGAAATCAGGTTTAAACGACGCTGTTAGAACAGGCGTTGGTAAAATTAATGGTAAGAAAGCTGCATTCGCCTGTATGGATTTTGGATTTATTGGCGGCAGTATGGGAAGTGTTGTTGGTGAAAAAATTGCTCGCGCCATTGATGCTGCTTATGAAGAAAAAATTCCTATGATCCTGATTAGTCAAAGCGGCGGTGCTAGAATGATGGAAGGCGCTTATTCTTTAATGCAGATGGCTAAAACAAGTGCGCGCCTGGCAAGGTTAGCTGATGCAAAAATTCCATATATCTCCATTCTTGCTGATCCTACAACGGGTGGTGTTACAGCAAGTTATGCAATGCTTGGTGATGTTATTATTGCCGAACCAAAAGCATTAATTGGTTTTGCAGGACCGCGCGTAATCAAGCAGACAATCGGAAGAGATTTACCGGAAGGATTTCAAAAATCAGAATTCCTGCTTGAAAATGGTTTTGTTGATTTTATTGTGAACCGAAAACAGATGAAAGAAAAAGTATATCAGCTTATCGATTATCTGACCTAAATTTCAAAACGATAACATTTCAATCGAAGTGTTATCGTAAAAATTTCTTCAGCATTTTAGAAAAAATATCGCCTGCTAATTTTATTTCTTCCAAGGAATTTTGTAATCCGAACGAAAATCTGATTGTCCCCGCAGCATCTTCGTTTGAATAACCGGATGCAAGAATTACATGTGAAGCTTTTACAGTTCCACTTGTGCAAGCAGAACCATTTGAAACTGCAAGCCCATTAATATCCAGAAAAATTAACATTGCTTCAGGATCCACTTTATATTTTTTTGAGCTTAGAGTCGTGCTGAGTATGTACGGAAGCGAATTATCCCCGCCATTTATAAAAATATTTTCGCTATCGATTGATCTGATTATATCAACAAATTCATTCCTCAATTTATGAACATGCATTAAAGCATCATCCATTATTTCTTTTCGAATTTTGACTGCTTCGGCAAGTCCAATAATCCCGGCAACATTTTCAGTCCCGCCTCTTCTATTTCTTTCCTGTGAACCGCCATAAATTAGTGGTGAAAGTGGTGTACCGCTTTTTACATAAGCAAAACCTGTTCCTTTCGGTCCATTGATCTTATGTGCTGAACCAGTGAGAGAATCAACACCAAGTTCTTTAACATCAATTTTAAGTTTACCAAAACTTTGCACAGCATCGGTGTGGAAATAAATGTTTTTCTGTTTTACAATTGATGAGATACCTTTAATGTCGTTTACCGATCCTGTTTCATTGTTAACATGCATCAAAGAAATCATTGAAGTCTTTTCGCTCAACGAATCAATAATTGTTTTGCTGTCAATCAAGGTATTTTTATTAACATTCATGGAACGAATGTAAAATCCTTCTTTCTCAAGTTCGTGCACAGTATCAAGTACCGAATGATGTTCGGCTTTCGAGGTAATTACTTCATTTCTTTTTGATTCAACCAGTTCAGTTTTAGAAATACCATTAATTACGAAATTGTTTGCTTCAGTACCGCCACTAGTGAAATAAATTTCACTTGCGTCTGCATTTATAAAATCTGCAATTATTTCGCGGGCTTCTTCAATTGCAACTCTGGTTTTCCTTCCATACGTATGAATTGAAGATGGATTTCCAAAGTCTTCGGTTAAAAAATGTCTCATCTTTTCAAAAACTTTTGGATGAAGAGGAGTTGTTGCAGCGTTGTCGAAATATATTTGTTTCAAAATAATTTTCCTTTACCTCAAACTAACATCACCATGATAAATATTTTCTTTTTTGTCCCCAACCTTTAGTATAAGAAATCCATTTGAATCGATGTCTTCAAAGATTCCATGTTTTGTTTTTTCTTCTTCTACGATTTTAACTTTTTCACCAATCATCTTGCAGCGTGAACGCCAGTCATTTAAAATCTTTTCAGAATCAGATTGAGCAATTTCAATCATTTCTTCAAAGTTGTTTAAAATCTCGCTAAGTAATCTTTCTCTGCTTATCTGATCTTTAAATTCTTTACGAATAGAAGTTGGAGCAATTTCAAATTTGCCTGGGAAGTTTGGCTGGTTTACATTTATTCCGATTCCCACAACAAGCCTGTTTATTTTTTCAGCTTTCGAAGTGGATTCTAAAAGAATTCCGGCAACCTTTTTCTTATGAATCAAAATATCATTTGGCCATTTCACTTCCACATTTAGCTGGTAAAGATTTTCTAATGCCTGTGCTACGCAAACAGCTGTACCCAGATTAATTATATTTAACTGGTTATGCTCGAATTCATCTTTCAGTAAAATAGAGAAGGTTAAATTCTGCCCAGCATTACTATACCATTCGCGATTCTTTCTTCCGCGTCCTTTATGCTGATGTTCTGCAAGTATAACAGTTCCGTTTTGTTTAAATTCTTTGCTGTTGAGCAGCAAAGTATTGGTTGAGTCAACCTCATCACAATAAATAAAATTCCTACCGATAAATTCTGTATCTAACTTAATGTCAAAATCTTCGATGTTAAACACATCTCCTCCACGAATTACATTTTATAGAATTGTCTGGCATTCTGTCAGGAATTACATTACCTCGGTTATTCTGATAGATTCTTTGCCATTTTTACTAAATCCCCAAAAAAAATTAAAATTCTGTTAATCTCTTTGTTTGCAACAACTTAAGTGCAAAATTGGTTCTGGCATTCATCTTG
Organism: Ignavibacteria bacterium; assembly: GCA_027347805.1. Lineage (GTDB taxonomy): Bacteria > Bacteroidota > Ignavibacteria > Ignavibacteriales > Melioribacteraceae > Stygiobacter. The sequence continues at coordinate 3,153 of DAIEQP010000265.1, forward strand.
TAATAATTGTAGCGTACAATTAAACAATAAATGGAGGTTAACATGACGCTCATTAAATTTGAACCCTTGAGAGAATTCGAAACCCTTCATGATAGAATTCAAAAGTATTTTGATGACTTTCCAGCATTCGGTTTCAATCTCTCTGATTCTTTCTCACCGAAGATTGATATTTCCGAAGAGAAAGACAAGATAAATGTTGTTGCAGAAATCCCTGGTGTTAAAAAAGAAAATATAAAAATAACATTGCAAGATAACATTTTGACTATTGAAGGGGAAAAGAAAAAAGACACAGAAGAAAAAGAAAAGAATTTCTACAGAAGCGAAAGAATATTTGGATCTTTCAAACGTTCATTTACACTTCCGGTAGAAGTTGATTCGGAAAAAGTTGAAGCTAAATTTAATGAAGGAATGCTTCATATTTCTTTAAAGAAACTTGAACAAAAGACAAAAAGTGAAAAAGTAATCGAGCTGAAGTAAATCTTCAGCTCTCTTTAATTATAATTCAAAAGAGGAAATGATATGGGAAAAATTATCGGAATTGACTTAGGAACTACAAACTCTTGCGTTGCTGTAATGGAAGGTAACGAGCCGGTTGTGATTCCAAACAGCGAAGGAGGCAGAACCACTCCTTCAGTTGTTGCCTTTACTAAAAGTGGCGAACGTTTGGTTGGCCAGCCTGCAAAAAGACAGGCAGTTACAAATCCAAAGAATACGATTTATTCAATCAAACGTTTTATGGGAAGATTGAGAAATGAAGTTGACAGAGAAACTACAGAGGTTCCATATGAAGTTGTTTCCGGTGATAATGGAAGTGCCCGTGCAAAAATCGGCGATCGTTTATATTCACCGCCAGAAATTTCAGCGCTCATTTTACAAAAAATGAAAAAGACTGCAGAAGACTATCTAGGACAAGAAGTAACAGAAGCTGTTATTACTGTTCCTGCTTATTTCAATGATGCACAAAGACAGGCAACTAAAGATGCAGGCGAAATTGCAGGTTTAAAGGTTAGGAGAATTATTAACGAACCAACGGCTGCAGCATTAGCTTACGGATTAGATAAAAAACACAAAGACCAGATTGTAGCGGTATACGATTTAGGCGGTGGAACTTTTGATATTTCAATCCTTCAGCTTGGGGAAGGTGTGTTCGAAGTAAAATCAACAAACGGCGATACACATTTAGGTGGTGATGATTTTGATCAGAGACTTATTGATTTTCTGGCTGATGAATTT
>DAIEQP010000396.1 GCA_027347805.1 Ignavibacteria bacterium
TAAAATGTACTTGAGTTGATTACATGAGTGAACTTTAAACTCACACCAGATAAATATTTTTCTGTAGGTGCCCAATAATCTGTTGCATATAATCTTGAATCAAGATAGCTGGCACCGGATCTGTTATCGAGTTCACCTGCAATAGAACCAGCTGATCTAAATATTCCAGTATATCCGCTGCGTGAACTTGTTGTTCCCCACTGCCTTCCGGAAAGTCCTTCGATGACGATCTTCATTCCGTTTTTAAGATTGGAAGTAAGTTTGAGCTGATAGTTATAATCTCTATAACCATCTGTTGAAAGTGGAGTAAGATACATTTCCTGAGTCTTTCTAGCAGAAAGTAAAAATGTTAAATCTCCCAATGCTTCGCTTACAACCGGAACAGGCCCGCTGAAACTTAAATCAACATCATAATCCGGATCAACGATATCGAGTTGTCTTCTGTGCTGCCATAAAAATAATCTCTGAGCTGCTTCTGGAGATAAATCATTTGAAGGATCACTATCGGCAAGTAATTGTTCTGAAACTTTATTCCAACCTCTGAATGGTTGATACTGCCTTTTAGTATAATCGTTCCAGGCTCCATTGTCAGTCCCGCCCCAAGCAACTGCATCATCAACATATGGTCTGATCCAATATGAATTAGGTGAATTAATTGGATCACCAAAATGTTTTCTTGCAGCACCTTTATATCTTCCTAAAAAAGAGACCTGGTACTTTTGCTTATCACCATCTTTAGTAACAACGTTAACCAAACCTGAACGAACGTTTCCAAATTCGGCACTAAAACCACCAGTCTGAACCTGAATTTCTTTTACAGAAGTAAAGCTGATTCCTGTATAAGGTGTGTTGTCACGTTCATCACGCAGCATTAAACCATTAACAACAAAGGCTGTCTGATCAACACCACCGCCTCTGATTACCGGGCCAGTGGATGTTGATTGAATGCCTGCCTGAAGATTGATAACGCTTTGAACACTTGCGACTGGCAGGTTTTCCATATCTTCAACATTTAAATTAACGCGACTTGCAGCCACATCTTTTTGCACTACCGGCTGTTTTGCGACTACTACAACTTCGCCAGCTAATACAGCTTGTTCGGTAAGGGATGCATCAAGATTAGTTGTCTGATCGATATTAACTCTCACACCTGTAAACAGAGCCGGCGCATAACCAATTGAAGTTACCTTCACGTTATATGTACCGGGAGAGACATTTAGTATTACATAATATCCCTCGATATCTGTCATGGCTCCAACTTTGGTTCCTTCAATTGTAACACTTACACCAACAAGAGGTTCTCTTGTTTTTGAATCAGTAATTGTTCCGGAAATTTTTCCGGTTGTACCGGCGAGAAGTTGAATTGAAAGAAAAGTTGTCAGAATTGTGAGAAGTACTAATTTTCTCATATTCGAAATCTCCTAAATTTCAGAGTAGTGAATCATAAAGAATTAACTAATACAAAACAGAAATAATAACTTCAGTAAAACAATAATCTCTAATACGAAAAAGATTTATATCATTTAACAAACGTCATTTTTTTACTAAGTATAGAAGGACCAGATTGTAAAACATATATATAAATTCCGCTTGGTAAATTCGAGGCATTAAACTCAAACGAATAGTTTCCCGCTGTTATATCTTTATTTATAAGCTCGCCAACCTGCTGCCCTAACAAATTGTACACTCTTAATACAGTATGGCCATTATTAGGAATTGCAAAAGAAATTCTCGTTGATGGGTTGAACGGGTTTGGATAGTTCTGTTCTAATTTATAAGCCGACGGCACATTAGTGTTTTCCTCTATTCCCGTTGTGGTTAGAGTTTTGAACTTGAACACTTCTGCCAAAGCGCTGCTACCAAAATTATTTATAGACATTACCGACCAAGTATAAATAATATTCTCTTTCAATTTTTTGACGGTTAATGTAGTATCAGTAAGCGTTGTATCAACAATAGTAATTTCCGGAAGAATGCTCAACCCCTCCGCAACTTTTATTCTATATTTTGCCGAGGCGACGGATTTCTTCCAGATGAGCTTTGGAGTTAGACTTACATTCAAGGATTTATCAGCCGGCAACACCAATTGAGGTGGATTAGGAAATCCGGTGGTGAATTTTCTAATATCAGAATAAATACTTTCACCAGCAAGATTGGAAGCAGATATTCTCCAATAATATGTTGTTAAGCCATTAAGTCCGGTAATAATTTTAACAGTATCAACTAAACCACTCTGGTTAAAAACAATATTCGAGAAATTAATATCTGTTGCCACTTGTAATTTGTTGGAATTAGAATGAAGTGTATTCTCCCACACGAATTTAACTGTGTCTCTTTGATTAACAGCTAAATCAGCGGGTGAAATCTGTAACGGTTTTGCCGGCACGTTTATTCTTACAGCCAGGGTTGAGGAAAGTTCACTTTCATTATAATTCTTATCGAGTGAAGTGACTCCAAAATACATTGTTCCTGAAATATTTTCCGAAGGTTTTAATACCGAATAATTTGTTCCAACTATATTATAGATATTGTTTGAGTTTTCCAGATCGGAAGATTGTACTGTTGATGAGCTAAATTTATAAACAACATACATTGAAGCAAAATCACCATCGCTTGCTTTTGAAGGCGAACTCCAGATCAAACCTTCACCTCGTGCATTGGCAAGTTTATCCCATTTTAAATTCGAGGGGGCATTCGGTTTAATCTGATCTTTCCAATTCATTCCAGGTACAAGTGCAGGCGTATTAAAATATTTATTTTTGAGTGAGTCTCTAAAATTAAGTGTGTTGCTTGGAATATGTTTTGCACTAAACAAAACTATTCCATCAGTTTTACTATAATTTCTGTTAGCTTTTAATTGGTTTGGAAGTTCCGATGTAGAATAAGAAGTGCCGGTAAAGATATTCCCAGTATAGAAATGCAATCCGTACTTCTTTGTTGAATCCGCCCACCAAGGCATTAATTTATTGTAATCCTGGCTGCCTCCAATTCTCCAGTATAACTGCGGAATCAGATAATCGATTGATTTTTGTTTCAACCAGGCAATTGGATCTGCATAAATCGCACTATATGCATCCATTCCTGTAATTCCTGAAGGCACTCCATTTTTCCAAATTCCGAATGGGCTAATTCCAAATTTTACACGAGGATTTATTTTATCAATTGAATCTTTAATAGCCTTCATCTGAATATTTACATTATCACGTCTCCAATTATTAACATCGGTCATTCCCCTGTTATAACTAGCAAATGTTGCTGCATCTTGTGATGTTATTTGATCCGGCGGGTACGGATAAAAATAATCATCAAAATGAATTCCATCAACATCATATCTTCTAACTATATCAACAACAACACTTAGGTTATATTCTCTAACTTTAGGATTACCGGGGTCAAGGATATAAAGATTTCCAAATTTCAGGATCCATTCAGGATGAGTATTTGATACGTGATTCGATGATCGTGTATATGATCCGCCAGAATGTCTCGCTCTATAAGGATTTAACCAGGCATGTAATTCAAGACCTCTTTTATGAGACTCTTCAATAGCAAATTTCAAGGGATCAAAATCACCTGCTGGTGCAACACCCTGTGCACCTGTCAGCCAATAAGACCAGGGTTCAATATTTGATTTATATAACGCGTCACATTCAGGTCTCACCTGAAAAAAAACTGCATTAAGATTGGCTTCTTTAATAGCATCTAAAAGTTCTGTCAATTGTTTTTTTTGTGTTTCAACCGAAGCTGTTGGAGAGGCCGGCCAGTCGATATTAGTAACAGTCGCTATCCAGGCAGCCCTGAATTCTCTTTTGGGATTTGCATTTTGAGCAGATAAGATTGAAATAAATGAGAATACTAAAATAGAAACCAGTAGAATTCTTTTTGTCATCAATATCCTGGGTTAAGATAGAATTTGTATTGAAATACGTTGTCAATTTGTGAACATTAAAAACATTTTCAACTACACCAATGTGTAGTTTTATTTTACAGACAAGGTTGTCTTATCGTAATGATGTTTACAAAAAACTTCGTGTATCACGATTTACTGAAAATCACCATTTTGAAAGAATTCGAAGCTTTTGCCCTTTATTTACAGCTTCAGCACGACTGTGAACATGGAGTTTTTCATAAATACTTCTAATATGATATTTAACTCCATCAACAGATAAAAACATTTCGTCCGCAATTTTTTTATATGATTTCCCTTCGGATAAAAGATTTAAAATAGCTGTTTCTTTTTCTGAAAGATTGTCTTCGGCAAGTTTTGGTTTGAACTTGTGAAATGATTTTAATACTCTTCTAGCAATCTGAGGAGTCATAGGCGAACCACCCCGAAGAGCAATATTAATAGAATCAATTAATTCTTCAGGGGTTACAGATTTGTGCAGATATCCTATAGCACCGGCCTGAAGTGATCCGAAGATACTTTTATCATCATCCTGAATCGAAATCATAATTATTAGAGCTTTATTATTCAGACTGCTTATTGCTTCAGCACCTTCTATTCCGGAAATTCCCGGAAGATTTATATCGAGAAGAATTAAATTACTTTTTTTCAACGCTTCGCTTTCAAATGCTTCTTCACAGGAACCGAAAGAACCGAGTACAACAAAATTTTCTTCGGAATTTAATGTTGTTTCCCAAGCAGTCCGCGCAAAGCTGTTATCTTCAATAATTGTTATCTGTACCATTGTTTTCATTTTTCAGAAAAATCAAAAATCGGATTAATTCAATCACTACCCATAAAGGTGAAAATTAAATCTTCATTTTGAAATACCATTTAGTTCCATTGTTAATTTCGGTAGTTAATTTGTATTCAGCATTCAACGCTTCAGCTCTTTGTTTTATATTTACCACTCCATTGCTATAAAGTTTTTCCGACTCATTGAACCCTTTTCCATCATCTTCAATTATCAGTTCTAAAATCTTTCCAGTTAGATTAAGATTTACTTTTACATTTTTACACGAAGAATGCTTAACTATATTTGTGATTGTTTCCTTGCAAATACACCAGAGATGCTGCCGCTTCTCCATAGAAATTTCCTGGGGCAGGTTTCCAGTCGGTAATTCAATTTTATAATTGATCTCTTTTGAGTCAAAAAGGTCCGATGCGTATCTATTCAATTTAATAAGAAATTTACTTAACCCATCTTCATTAGGACTTACAGTCCAGATCAAATCTTTTATTTTTTCCTGGGCATCAGCTGAACTTTCTGAAATCAGTGTTAGATATTTTTTTGTGTTGGATGATTCGTTTTCTAATAAACTTTTTTCAACTGCTCTAACAAAATATTGAATACTTGAAAGAGTGCCGCCGACTTCATCGTGAAGATTTCTGGCTATTCTAGTCCTTGTACGTTCAAATCCAATAAGTCTATTCAAACGAATTTCATAAAAAACAAAAATCAAAATCAGGAATAGAAGCAGAACAATAATTCTAAACCACCAGGTAGCCCAAAAAGGAGGAGTAATAATTATTTTAAGAACCTTCTCTGTGTCACTCCAAATTCCATCATTATTACTTGCTTTAATTCGTAATGTATACTCTCCCGGATCGAGATTTGTAAATTTCACCGTTCTGTTAGCTGCATCAACAAAAACCCATTTGTCCAATACACCATCCAGCTTATAGGCAAATTTGTTCTTGGAAGGTATACTATAATGCAGTGCCGAGAATTCAACTCCAATTATTTTATCTCTGTAAGAAAGAACTATCTCATTTGTTTCATTGATTGATCTTTTTAATGGTGAATCTTCTCCAACAGGAACTTCCTGTTCCATTATTGTTAACTTCGTAAGAGCTACCCGTGGTTTGTATGGATTGCTTTTTATATCTGCCGGATTAAGTGAAATCAACCCATTTGAAAATCCAAAAAACATTTTTCCATCATTGTTTTTATAGAAAATATTACCATTAAACTCCACGTTTGGTATACCATCTTTGGAGTTAAAACTATTAAATGTTTTTGAAACAGGATCAAATTTTATAATGCCGTCATTTGTTCTAATCCAGAGGTTTCCTTCTTTATCTTCCTGAATGCTATAAACAGTAATATCCCCCAACCCGGAGGTCTTGTTAAATCTTTCAAAATTGTCATTAGATCTATTGTACTTATTCAATCCCAGATAAGTGCCAATCCAAAGATCGCCTTTCTTTGATTCATAGATATCATAAATTCTATCATTGGATAAACTTGCGCTGTCATTCGGCAAAGAGCGGTAATGTTTAAATGTTTGGTCTTTTTCATTAAAAACATCCAATCCACCGAAAGTTGAGATCCAAATTATTCCATGTGAATCTTCCAAAACAGAGTTTACTCTTGAATCTCCAAGCGTCTTTAGATCGGGTTCAATATGGTTAAACTTTGTTATCTGTTTTTTCCCGTTATCGTATAATGTTAGGCCCCCGGCCATCGTTCCAGCCCAGAATCTATCTTTGCTGTCTACATAAAACCATTTTACAAAATTGTTGCCGCGTGTCGGTGTTCCATCATCAGAATATTGAATATTATGAAATTCCTTTCGTGCAGCATCATAAAAATGAAGACCATTATAACTGCCTACCCACAAATTATTTTTTTCATCGAGATATAAATTAGATGCATTCCAGGATAGATTATTTTTGTAGAGATTGTTTCTGGCAAAGAAGCGGATCATTCGCTGATCACTTTTAACTATCGACGATTTATCGGGTCCCGCCCAAAGAATTTTTTTAGTAATATATTTTGCCGGCAACGATGTAAGATTATCAAGCAAAGATTTATAATTTTCGCTGAAGTAAATGATCTCGAAATTTTTTCTCATCGTATCGTATTTATTGATACCGGAAATTGAACCAAGCCACACAACACCAGATCTGTCTTTATAAATAGATCTTATTTTATTATCATCTATTGTATTATTTTGATTAGGATAAGAATATAGAGCTGTTTTTGAAAAGCTTTTTTTGTCAAACCTGAATAAACCATTATAAGTACCAACCCAAACAGAGGTTTCATCCTCGAAAAGTTTTCGAACATTTAAATTTTCAGGCCTTATGGGAAATGCGGGATCATTTTTTATGTTATGAAATTTTCTCTCTTTTCTATCAAACAAATTTATCCCGTTCCCAAAAGTTGCTACCCAGAAACGGCCGGAATCATCTTCAAGAAACTCCATTACCTGATTATGACCGATACTGTATTTATTCGCAGGATCATTCTGAAAATGTATAAACCTGTTTTCACCTTCGAGCAGTAAATTCATTCCTCCATCAAACGTACCAATCCAAAAATTCTTTTCTCTATCTTCGTAAAGAGCACTAACCATATTACTGCTAATCGAATTAGGATTTTGAATATCGTGTGTAAAATGATAAAATATTTCCTTTGCCGGATCAAATAGATTTAGCCCGCCGCCCAAAGTTGAAACCCAAATTCTTTTCTTTGAGTCACGATAAACTTTAAAAACATTATTACTACTAATTGATAGCGGATTTTTTACATCGTTTGTAAAACGCTTAAACTTTCCGGTTTTGCTGTCAAACTTATTTAATCCTCCGCCTAAGGTTCCCACCCAAATTATTCCGTTTTTATCTTCAAGCAGACTGAAAACGTGATTATAACTCAGACTTGCCGGATCGTTTGCATGGTACTTGTAATATACAAACGAATAGCCATCATATCTGCATAATCCATTTTCAGTAGCGAGCCAAATGAATCCGACACTATCCTGCATAATATCGTTTACATTTCCGGGTACAAGTCCCTCTTCTTTTCCTATTCGTTCAAATACTATTTTAGCGTTTTGTGCCCAAATAAAATTTACATTTATCGTGATAAAGAATAATAAGAGAAGTTTATTCAGCCAGAAATATTTTGTGGGTATAGTTTTCAAATTACTGTTCAATGTGAAGAAAAATAGAGAATAAAAGCAATCTAGAATCATCTTTCATAGTGATGATGTAAAATACTCATCTTTTTTTTGAGAGCAAAAGACCATTCTAAAATAAAACCACCCGATTATGTAGTTGGAATTATTTGTCCTTAATTATCTTCAATTAGTCAAGAATCTACTTTGGGAACATTCAAAAATTTTAGAGAGAATAATTTGCCGCTGAGAATTTTATTACTTTCATTTTTTCTATCTATAATAATGTCTTGCAGTGCTGTTCAAACCAATGATAATGCTAACGGTGATCAAGATATTCCGAAGGTCGAAAGAGAATTCCGGGCTGCATGGATAGCAACCGTTGCAAATATAAATTGGCCAAGCAAAAAAGACTTATCAACTGAACAGCAAAAACTCGAAGCGATAAAAATTTTAGACCAGCTGAAAAGTTTTAATTTCAATGCTGTTATTTTCCAGGCAAGACCGCAATGTGATGCCCTTTATAAAAGTGATTTTGAACCATGGTCCTATTATTTAACAGGAACCCAAGGTAAGGCCCCCGATCCATTTTATGATCCCCTTCAGTTTTGGATCGATGAAGCTCACAAGAGAGGAATGGAACTACATGTTTGGCTTAATCCTTTTAGGGCTCATCATATTGATGGAGGAGAAGTTTCGGAATTTTCTGTTGTTAAGAAACATCCAGATTGGGTGGTTAAACTTAAGAGCGGATATTGGTGGTTTGATCCGAGCAAAAAAGAAGCACAAGACCACTCTCTTAAAGTTGTAATGGATATTACTCAAAGATATGATATTGATGGAATTCATTTTGACGATTACTTTTATCCGTATCCTTCTTATAACAACGAAGAAGATTTTCCAGATCAGGAAAGTTGGAAAAAATATTTGAATCAGGGGGGCGCATTAAGCCGATCCGACTGGCGAAGGGAAAACATAAATAATTTCATTCATAAGATTTATGATGGCATTAAACAAATTAAGCCCAATGTTAAATTTGGATTAAGTCCTTTTGGAATCTGGAGACCTCACTATCCTGAATCGATTGAAGGTTTTGATCAATATGAAAAACTTTATGCCGATGCAAAATATTGGATAAATAAAGGCTGGGTTGATTATTGGTCGCCGCAATTGTATTGGAAAATTGGACCTGTTCAGCAAAGTTTTCCTGTTTTATTAAACTGGTGGAAAGAACAGAATATTTTTGGCAAACATTTCTGGCCGGGCATTAATATTTCGCGTGAGAACAATGAATTAAACACCCAGGAAGCAATTAATCAAATTATGATTACAAGGGGAATGTTGCCGAATTCACCTGGAACTATTTGCTGGAGCGCTGGTCCATTATTCGAATTCAAGGAATTATCAAGTGCAATTGTTAAAGGTCCATATAAAAAACAGGCTCTTGTCCCAACTACTCCCTGGTTCCAAAGTAAGGAAATTGAAACACCCGTAGTAAAATTTAAAAAAGAAAATGAAATGCTTAACATAAGCTGGAATATCAACAAAAAAGAAAATGTGTTTTGCTGGGTAGTGTACTTTAAGTACGGCGGTAGATGGGATTATAAAATAATTGAAAAAGAGACAACTTCGTTACTTGTACCAGTTTACTCAGAGGAAAATTACGTTACAGAAAACGACAAACAAATTAAACGACAAACTGAACTGACTGAAATTGCTGTTTCAGCAGTTGATAGAATAAGTAACGAAAGCGTCCCTCGTAAGCTAATTATCAATTAATCGGGCAGTATAATTTTGTTTGATGATTTGTTATAATCATTTTAGATTATCAGCTTATTAGCCATCCATTTGTTTCGATTCAATCTTAGGAGAGAAATGAAAAAATTAATTTTGTTTTTTCTGATTTTCATTTTTGTCATCTATTCTTCAATATTTTCTACATCAAGATCTCAATCTGATTTCGGCTCACACGTATATTATAAAGACAAAATTCTACACGTTGAAATAAAAAACATTCAAGCAGAAAAACCGGAAACACTCGAAAATTTTATTAAAAGGATTGTTTCTGATGGAATCCAAGACAAAGTTGATGCCATTATTTTGAGCATCGATGATTTTTTCAATATGAAAAATACTACTGCTACAGCTATCAAAAAAAATCTTCAGTTTGTTAAAACATTTTCGGATTTACTGCAAAAGAATGGCATCAAACTTTTTATCGAAATAAAATTTGATTCGCTAACCGGCAATATATTATCAACCGGGGGGGACTCTAAATGGCTTGATAACTTCCGCTCACTTGTCAAAACAACGGAGATTGAAGGATTTTATTATTCAGATATTGATCTTGCATCTGCTGAACAAATTAATTTATTTGAAGATATTCTTGTTGAAGCAGCTATGTATAAACCTTTTTTACTATCGGCAATTTCTAGTAAAAGCAGTACAACTGATAAAGACAGATTTGAAAATTATATCAGGAACGGAATAATTGATTTTATTCTAGATGAATACAATAATTATTCTATCTGCATCAATAATTTCATAAATATTCCCGCTCAAGAAAATCTTCTTCAAAACTATTTAAAAAATATTTCGCCGGACAAATTTGTTTCACTTGATCTGAGGAAAATACATGGCAAATACAGAGAAATAAAATTACTAAGTGAAAAAAGGATTAAAACACTAAACCCGGTTAGTAAATTAAACTTTATTTCTCTTACAAAAGCCGATACAATTAAATTGCAAATTGGAGATTCAACAGTTGCAGTTTCTAAGAATGATTGGGTAATTCCATACAACTACGTTTTAAACAAAGATAATACTGTATCTAGAGATGGAATGTGGATAGAATTCAGAAGGCCTTTCGATAGAATAACAAGAAGCGATACATATAGCCTGCTTTGCAGAACCAGCTATCCAGCAGAAGTAACAATCAATAACCAGAAGGTAAAAATTTACAATACTGGCGTTTTCTTCGACAAAATCAAACTGAATGAAGGACTTAACAATTTACTGGCTGAAGCCAAAAATAAAAATGGTGAAACTGTTATCTATGAAGACAGAGTATTTTACAAAAAGAAAATTCTTCAGGATAAAATTTCAGAATTGGCAATTCAGTCTAACTCTATTCAGCCAAATGAAAATCTTACGCTGACAGAAAAAGATGAGATAACAATTACATTCAACGGGACAAAAGGACAGAAAGGATATATAGAAATTCTTCCATCAAAAAAAATATTTAATTGTTCCCGCGAAGATTTCGGTTCATTTAGTAAATATAAGACACGGATTTTTCTAAAAGATTTTTCCAAAGACCAGCCGCATCATTATTTACTTCACTTAAAACCAGAGGATGAATCAGCTGGATTAGCTCCTGTTGAAAAAGAACTTTCACAGCATTTTGTTATAAAAGATGTTAATAATTTCCCGCTTGTTATAACCACACAGGATAATTCAATATTTCCATTAACACTTGCACCAATAAGATTGGGAGCGCCATTACGAGGAGAACTTCCGAAGAATGTTACTTTGAGAACGGATGGGATAATAGGCGACTATTACAGAATATATCTGAACGACAACGAAGAAGGATTTATTAACAAAGAATTTGTTAAAGAATTACCTATCGAAGCTGCTGCACCGGGATATTTCTTAAACCCAATCAACTGTTCGGCAACCGATTCAGCCGACATAATAAAAATTCCATATCTTGAAAATGTTCCATTCGATGTATATCCTGATCCTGCTCAAAAACGAATTACGATTACTTTGTACGGTGTTAAATCAAGCAGCACTTGGATCATTCACAAACCAAATCTCCGTTATATTGACCAGGTTACCTGGCAGCAAACATCCAAAGAGACTTATAGAATTTATGTGAATCTAAATACTGCAAAAATTTGGGGTTATGATTTAAAACCAAACGGAAAAGAACTTATTTTCAAAATAAAATATCCTCCAACATTTAATTTAAATAGTTCGTTGCCATTAAAAGGCATAAAGTTTTCTATCGAAGCCGGTCATGGCGGTAATAATAACACGGGTGCTGTTGGATTATCGGGATTAAAAGAAAAAGACATTAACTTAAAGTTGAGTTTGCTACTGGGGAAATTATTAAAAGAAAAAGGTGCAGAAGTTTTTCAGGTTAGGAATGAAGATAAAAATATGACTTTGTTAGAAAGAAGAGACCTCGCAATTAACTCGAGAGCAAACATACATTTAAGCATTCATGCTAATTCAAGTGATCCTGAAAACGAATTTCTTGGTACATCCGGCACCTGCACATTTTTTCATAATCCATTCTGGGAAAAATTTGGTGAAAGTGTTTTTAACAGAATGCTGGAGCTTGATTTAAAACCTTTTGGTTATGTCGGCTCGTTTAATTATCGCGTAACTAGAATGTCCGACATGCCAGCCATTTTAGTTGAGCAGGCTTTTATGTCAAATGCTGAAGACGAAGAAAAACTTGCTGACGACAATTTCAGAAAAAATGAGGCAATAAAAATTTATAAAGGTATTTTAGATTTTCTAAAGTATATGAACAATTGATTATTTTATTGATTGAATCAAACGGAACTATAGTGGAAACCAAATATTTTATCGGATTAGATGGCGGGGGCACAAAAACAAAATGTGTTATTACCGATTTTAACTTAAATCCGCTGTATGAATGCCAGGGCGGCCCTTCAAATTTTTTAATCATCGGCACTGAAAAAGTATCTGACACAATTTTATCGCTTATAATCAAGTGCTGTGAAAAATTAAAAATTTCTTCAAACGAAATAGCTTCAGTTTTGATTGGCACAACCGGTGCAGGCAGACTTAATGATGCAGAGAAATTAAAAAATGATTTCATTCATCATTCTAAAACAAAAGGACATATTTTTAATTCATTCCATGTTGACAGCGATGCGAGAATTGCCCTTGAAGGTGCTTTTTCAGGCGGAACAGGTGCGTTGTTAATTGCCGGTACAGGCTCCATAATTTTTGGAAAAGATAATGATGGAAATATCCATCGGGCAGGCGGATTTGGAAAATTACTGGGAGACGAAGGAAGCGGAAATACTCTTGGCAAGAGAGGACTAAGTGCAGTCGCAAAAGAATTTGATGGAAGAGGAAGCAAGACATTACTCACTGTATTTTTAATGAATGATTTTAAGATTAAAGATGCTTCTGAATTAATAACAGAAGTTTACCGCAATAATTTCGATTTAGCTTCATTCGCACCTTTTGTAATCGAAGCTGCAAAACTGGGAGATAAAATTGCTTTACAAATATTGAACGAAGAGACCGATGAATTAATACTCCATATAAAATCTATTTATAATCAGCTCAAAGAGGAATCACTTAAGTTATGTTTTGTGGGCGGAACTATTGCCAATGAAAATTTCTATTCAAATATGCTGAAAGACAAAATTAAATCACTTAAAAACATAGAAGTTGTTTCAGCAGAACATTCACCTGAAATTGGCGCAGCAATAATGGCTAAGTCAAAATTTAATTCTGCTAAACCTTCTAATTTATAAACAGGAGTAAGACTTGTGATAAAGGAAAAAGTAACCACAAGAAATCCATGGGCATGGGTGCCATCACTTTATTTTACCGAAGCAATACCTTATGTAATGGTTATGTCTGTTTCGGTTATGATGTATAAGAATCTAAATGTATCCAACAGCGATATCGCATTCTTCACAAGTCTTCTTTACTTCCCCTGGTTTCTAAAATTTTTGTGGGGGCCATTCATAGACATGTTCAAAACGAAAAGGTTTTGGACAATTACAATGGAATTGATTGTTGGCGTAACATTATTGGGAATTGCATTAAGCCTTACAACATCAACATACTGGAGTTTGACTCTAATAGTATTTGCTCTTATGGCATTTGCATCTGCTACGCATGATATTGCCGCCGATGGTTTATACATGTTAAGCCTTGAACAGCAGCAGCAGTCAGCATTTGTTGGAGTGCGTTCAACATTTTACAGAATTGCTACTGTAGTTGGTTCCGGTTTACTTGTTGTAATAGCCGGTCAGCTTTCCACTTCGTTTGGATATAAATCTGCCTGGGCAATAGTTTTTGTGATTGCCGGGGTTTTATTTTTTCTTCTTTTCACATATCACAAATTAATTCTACCCTATCCCAAAGAAGATGTTGGTTCTTTTGGCAGTATGCAACTGAGTAAAAATCAAATCGGATTTTTATTTGGCGGATTCTTAGTATTTGCTGTGATATTTTATTTAACCTTCCTCTTATTAAGTTCTCTTCTTTCATTATTCGGAATTATTTCTCCATGGAAAACGATTGCATCCACAATTCTTCTTGTTTTAATAGTTGTGGTATTGTTCCGCACTTATGTTGCTTCATTTGTGCTTAAATATGAAAAGTCCGAATCCAAGAATGAAATTCTTTTGCCATTCATTGAATTCCTGAAAGCATTTGTAGTATTCATGCAGAAGAAAGACATCTGGAGCATACTTGGATTTTTATTGTTCTTCAGATTTGCAGAAGCACAGCTAGTAAAACTTGTGCAGCCGTTTTTATTGGATCCGCGCACAAAAGGAGGACTCGGCTTATCTACATCTGAAGTAGGAATAGTTTATGGAACGGTTGGTATAATTGCACTTACTGTTGGCGGATTAATCGGCGGATATGTAATTTCAAAAAAAGGAATGAAATGGTGGTTGTGGCCGATGGTTATAGTAATGCATTCGCCCGATTTAGTTTTTGTTTATTTATCACAGAATCAACCTGAAAATTTTTTATTAATCAATCTTGCTGTTGCATTTGAACAATTTGGTTATGGTTTTGGTTTTACTGCATATATGATGTATATGATTATGATTTCACAAGGCGAACATAAAACAGCACATTTTGCAATTTGCACAGGCATTATGGCGCTTGGCATGATGCTGCCAGGAATGTACAGCGGCGCTTTACAGGAACAGATCGGTTATTCGAATTTCTTTTTATGGGTAATTCTTTCTACGATTCCAGGCTTCATTGTTGCCGCTCTTGTAAAGATTGAACCCGGATTCGGCAAAAAGATTTCCAATTAAATATGCAATTAAAGTTATAATGAATTATGAGTGAATCATGAAAAATCATTTATCAGGAATTCTATTTTTCTTATTAAGCGGTTTAATACTTAATGCCCAGGATGACAAAATGAATTTATTAAACAACATCATCTCAGAAACAAAAGAAAAGTTTGCCCCGGATAAACGAACAGCCATTTTCGAAATCATTCCAAATGAATCAAACGGAATAATTCAATTGACTGGTGAAACGAACATCCCTTCTGCAAAACAGTATTTTCTTGAAAAGTTAAAAGCCATTAATCTGTCTGTTAAAGACGAAATTCAACTTTTACCTTCTTTACATTTAGGAGAAAAAACATTCGGGATTGTAAATCTTTCGGTAGAAAATATGAGGTTAAATCCTAACGATAGAGCAGAATTAGTATCTCAAACATTATTAGGCACAACGCTTAAAATATTGAAAAAGGAAGGTGAATATTACCTTGCTCAAACTCCTGATAATTACATTGCCTGGATCTATACTGATGGCGTTGTGAGAATGACAAAAAACCAGATCAATGAATGGAGTAAGACGCATAAAATTATCTTCACAAAAGAATTTGGTTTTGCTTATACAAGACCAGACGAATCATCATTGCGTATTTCAGATTTAGTTGCAGGTAATATTTTAATCTTACTTGGCGAAGAAAATAATTTTTACAAAGTTAAATATCCTGATGGAAGAAATGCATTTGTTGCAAAAGGAAATTGCGAACCATTTGACTCATGGTGCAACCGCACATCACCAACCCAGAATGAAATAGTTTCAACAGCAAAATTATTTATGGGAATTCCATACTTATGGGGAGGCACTTCAGTAAAAGGAATTGACTGCAGCGGTTTTACAAAAACCGTTTACTTTCTAAACGGAATTGTTTTAGCAAGAGATGCTTCTCAACAAGTATTGACTGGTGAACTTGTCGATACAAAAAACGGATTTGAAAATTTGCTGCCTGGTGATCTGCTCTTTTTTGGCGCACAGGCAACGGATTCAACAAAGGAACGAGTTACCCACGTTGGCATTTACATTGGCGATTTGAAATTTATCCACTCTTCGGGACATGTTAAGATTAATTCTTTGGATAAACAGGCGGACGATTTTAGCGAATACAGATTTAATCATTTTATCAGAGCCAAAAGAATTCTTACTTCAATTGATAAGAACGGTATTTCCTCAATTAAACATAATTTATTTTATACTGGAGATATTAAATGAAACTTGACCGAAGGAAATTTTTATTTGCCAGTACAATTCTAGGCGGATCATTTTTTGCCGGTGGATTAAATCCCGGTTATGCTGCAAAAAAAATTTTCATTAATAAAGAGAACACCAAAATGAAATTCACATTTAAACCGTATACTCTTGAACTCAAACATGTATTTACGCTTGCAACAAGTTCAAGAACCACAACACCTGTTGTATTGACGCAAATTGAATATGAAGGAATAACGGGTTATGGTGAAGCATCAATGCCGCCATACCTGGGTGAATCTCATGAGACAGCAACGAAATTTCTTTCGAAAGTAAACCTGGAACAATTTAACGATCCTTTTGAAATGGAATCGATACTTGAGTATATCGATGGAATTGATAAATTGAATCCCGCTGCAAAAGCTGCTGTTGATATTGCACTTCATGATCTTGTCGGGAAGCTGCTTGGAAAACCATGGTATCGAATTTGGGGTTTCGATAAAAATAAAACTCCGCACACTTCATTCACGATCGGAATTGACAAACCTGAAGTTGTAAGACAAAAAGTTAAAGAGGCAGAAGAGTATAAGATATTAAAAGTAAAACTCGGCAGAGAAACCGACAAAGAAATGATTGAAACAATTCGCGAAGTAACTGATAAGCCGATTACAGTTGATGTAAACCAGGGATGGAAGGATAAATTTTTTGCGCTGGATATGATTAACTGGTTGAATACAAAAAATGTAAAATATGTTGAACAGCCGATGCCGAAAGAAATGATTGATGAAATGGCATGGTTGACCGAAAAAAGTCCTTTACCTACAATTGGTGATGAATCAGTTCAAAGAATTCCCGATGTTGTAAAAGCTCACGGAGTTTATTCAGGGATCAACATCAAGCTGATGAAATGCACAGGAATGAGAGAAGCATATAAAATGTTAAACCTGGCAAAATCATTAGGAATGAAAGTCATGCTTGGATGTATGACAGAGACATCGTGCGCAATTTCTGCAGCTTCTCAACTTGCGCCAGAAGTTCAATGGGCAGATCTTGACGGAAACCTTTTAATCAGTAATGATATTTATACCGGAACAAAAGTAGTAGATGGAAAAATTACATTAACTGATAAACCGGGAATTGGATTATCATAATCAAAAGTTCTGGAGACGCAGTATTTTCAGCGTCTCCATACTTATCTATTCTGTTACCTTCTTTAAGTCTCTTGTATGTTTGTAGAATTCATCCAGTGTTAACTCTCTAAGGAACAACATACCTTTTGCGGCTCTCATCCTTGGATGTGAATGTTTTAGGAAGTAATCTTTACCGAGACATTCCCTAAGCACATTATATTGTTCCACTTGAATTTTCTGCACCAGTCTGTTGAAGGGTCCGTCATATTCCCAGCTTGGAAAGCTTGCACCTTTTTGCGAGCTGAAACTTTTAATAAATGTATTTTCAAGAATTGCAAAAGAATTTAAGCTAACTGGCACATAAATGTTTGCTTCGGCAGGATGAAAACGGTACCAAACATTTCTGTAACCCCACACTTTTATATTGGAATTACCGGAATGTTTTTCATACATCTGCAGAGCTTCCGAAACAGCCTGCATCACTTTATAATGTGTGTCCGGGCCGCTTCCTTCGGGATCAAAAGCAACTGTAACAATTGAAGGATTTATTTTTTTCATCAATTCAAAAACAGGAACCACATCCCTATTAATTTCAGGAGTTTCTGTAAAAATATCTCCCTGGTAAAAACCTAGTCTCATATGAGAAACATCTTCAACACTAAATCCATAATATCCCCAGAATATTTCGCTTTCAAATTCACGCTGCATTCCCTTTAACTTTTGCACATAAGCTATATCTTTTTTTCCGGGATACTGAGTTTTAAAATAATTAATCAGTTCATTTACCCTGTCTTTCAGATAAACCAAATTATCTTCTTCGTAAACTTCCATTATACTTCTTAAAGTTCTTCTGGCCAGTCCTTCATTCTGAAGCGTTCTGCTGTGTCCAGCGACCCCATCAAGATAATGCATTACATCTCTGTTTTTCCCATCAATATTGCCGCGGGTAAAATAGTTTTCATTAAATTTTTTGCTGAATGTATTTGAATTGAGAAAGCTTAACAGGTTTTCCATTAAATTGAGCATGAACGAATTAGTTACAGCAGTAAAACCGCTTGTTAAATATGTAAAATGATGCTTATTAAGAGGAGTCCTGACAAGATGAGTTATGTATGGCAGATATGCCAATTCAATATCATCATGGTGAGGCGCAGTATGAAGGATAGTTTCATTTTCAATCATCCTCATTCCCCTTTCAAGCCTATCATTTATATTTGCCTGAATGGCGGAAGTAATTTTATCAGGATTATTTCCAAAACTGTTCAACACTAGGTTTGTAATTTTGTTTTCCTTAAAATCATCTTTTGTGAGTTTTGATAATCGCTTCGATTTTTCAACAACCAGATTAATTACACCTCGTTCAATTGACTGCTGGGTAAGAGGAGTTTCCTTTGCAACTTCTACAAATCTTCTCTCACTCAATCTGAGCGCAGCACCATGAGTTAAAAAGAATCTTGCGTTTTTCAGTTTCTGCAATGCAGTTGCAGGATATTTATTTGATTCAGAATTTTGAACAGAATCCCTGATAATATTTGCTTTAGCTTCACCTGCAGCAATAATAATTGCAGTTGCATCAGGGTTATTAGTTATTGTTTCCAATCCGATTGTTATAACCAATCTGTTTCTTGCGACTTCAATTCCACCCAAATCAGTTGCA
>DAIEQP010000404.1 GCA_027347805.1 Ignavibacteria bacterium
ATCTTCTAAATAAAATTAAAGAAAAAAAGTTCCTGGTAAGCGAAAACAAATTATTGCGGGATCAACTGATAGAAAAATTTCGTTTTGAACAGATCATTTCTCAAAGCGGTGAAATGGAAAAAGTCCTTAACACCGCGGGAAGAGTTGCCTCGTCAAAATCTACAGTGTTAATAAGGGGAGAAAGCGGAACAGGAAAAGAATTGATAGCCAAAGCCATTCATTTTACAAGTCCTAGAAAAGAAAAGCCATTTGTAACAGTTAATGTAGCCTCGCTTTCGGAAAACCTACTTGAGAGCGAATTATTTGGTCACGAGAAAGGCTCGTTTACTGGAGCTGTAAAGGATAGAATAGGCAGATTTGAGGAAGCAAACGGAGGAACAATATTTATAGATGAAGTTGGAGATATTCCGCTGTCTGTTCAAGTGAAGCTACTTCGAATAATTCAGTTTGGTGAAATCCAGAAAATTGGTGGTAATCAAATAATGAAAACAGATGTGCGTATTATTGCGGCAACTCATAGAAATTTAGAAAAGATGATTGCCTTTGGTGAGTTTAGAGAAGATTTATTTTATAGATTAAATGTTGTTGAAGTTGCTCTTCCATCTTTACGTGAACGAAAGGAAGATATACCAGTGCTCACAGAATATTTTATTCGAAAATATTCCACAGAGATGCAGAAGGAAATAAAAAGTATTAGTAGTGAAGCACTGGATTATTTGATCAAGTATCACTTTCCGGGCAATGTCCGAGAGTTGGAAAATATAATAGAGCGTGCTGTAGTGTTAACACGGAGCGAATATATTATGAAGGAAGATTTACCAAAATTTGTTCAGCTAAAAGAAGCTGAGCGAAAACTAGATCCACTTAATCTTGATGATCAATATGAAGAGAAAGTAAAAGCATTTGAACTTGCCACAATTAATGAAGCTTTGAGCAGAACAAGTGGCAATAAAAGCGCAGCAGCAAGAATTCTTGGTATTACAGAAAGGCACTTGAGGTCAAGATTAGAAAGACTAAATGATTAATATTTATAGACGGAAAAGAAAATGAACATATTTTACTTATTACTTACCGGGTTATTAGCTGGTATACTCGGCGGTTTACTTGGGATAGGCGGAGTAATAATAATAATTCCAGCACTGGTGTATGTTTTAGGTTATTCACAACAACAAGCACAAGGAACTTCTTTAGCAATGCTTCTTCCTCCAATTGGCATTCTGGCATTTCTAAATTATTATAAAGCTGGTTTTGTGGATTTGAAAGCCGCTGGATTAATGGTTATAACATTTCTTGTGGGAAGTTATTTCTCATCAAAGTATGTGGTTGAACTACCGGAATATGTAATTAAAAAAGTATTCGGTGTGTTTCTGCTTGTGTATGCAGTAAAATTATTGTTGGAAAAACAGTAGTTCATTTCAGAAACAACAAAATCAATTTTCAGATTTGTCTCCATGTTTGTTATCAATTAGAATTAACCATATCTTTGTTGTGAGCATATGCTCACAATATAATTTATGCCAAGAAATAAAAAACATAGAATTGTTAAATGCAATCCGACTGCATACTACTACAAGCCCCAATCTATTCCATTATCTGAGTTGGAAGAAGTAATACTCGAAATAGACGAACTGGAATCACTTCGATTGGCGGACTATCTGGCTCATTCACATGAACAAGCAGCAGCAAAGATGAAAATATCCCGAGCTACGTTTGGACGCATTGTTGAGACTGCAAGGAATAAAGTGGTAGATGCAATTCTACATGGGAAAGCGATTAAGATTGGAAATGAATTTCCTGCGGAGTTAAAAGAGAGGCGAGCAGCTAAATGTAAAAACTGCGGGTCGCCTCAAAAAAATAATTCAATAAATAAAAATGATACATGCAATAAATGCAAAAAAAAGTAATAAGGAGAATTAAGATGAAACTAGCGGTTCCTACGACACAAAATAATCAAGTTGATGCCCATTTTGGACATTGCGAATTTTTTACGGTATTCACAGTTGAAGAAGGAGAAATAAAAAACTCACAAGTAGTTGAGTCTCCACAGGGTTGTGGATGTAAATCAAACATAGCCGCGACATTACAAGAAATGGGTGTTAAAACAATGTTGGCCGGGAATATGGGTGGTGGCGCTGTAAATGTTTTGAATAGTCATGGCATTGAAGTTTATAGAGGGTGTGATGGGGATGTGAAAGCTCTCGTTGAAGAATTTATAAAAGGTGAATTAGTAGATTCAGGTGAATCATGTCGTCAACACGAAAATCACAATCACGATGATGGACACCAGTGCGGGCGTACTAATAATTAATTGAAAAGTGATTAATCGCTATCATTAAGAATAAAAATGGATAATATTAACAAAGACCATTGGTATGACGGATGGTTCTACGATTTATTAATCGCACCGAATCAAGATAAATTATTCGGACAAATTAGAAATCTTATTGAACCGGATTCCACCATTATTGACGTTGGATGTGGGACTGGTCGATTCTCTTTTTCAATTGCTGATAAATGCAAATCCGTATTGGGAATTGATTTATCAAAAAGAAATATTGATAGGGCTAATTTCAATCTAACCAAAACTCATAATGATAAAATACTTTTTCAGCATAAAAGTGTAGGTGCGATTATTTCTGAAAGACAACATTTTGATTATGCGGTTATTACTTATGTAATTCACGAAGTAGATATGGATGAGCGGGTAAAACTCATAAATGAGATTGCTGAAGTTGCTGACAAAATTGTTGTTGGAGACTATCTTGTTCCAAAACCAAAAGGATTTTGGAGATTGCTTAATGAAATAGTTGAATTCGTTGCAGGTGTAGATCATTACAATAATTACAGCAGCTATATTGAAAACGGTGGTATATATAATTTAGCAAGTGAAGCAGGGCTTAAAATTATTAATGAAATAAAAAATCAACCATCAACAAGTCATCTTGTTGTTTTAACTCATAATTGATTGGTGCTTTATGAATGTTGAAATGTTATCAAGATTTCAATTTGCCGTTACAATTGCTTTCCATTACATCTTTCCTCCTTTAAGTATAGGACTTGGTGTTCTGCTTGTTATTATGGAAGGTTTGTATTTGAAAACAAAAAACAAACTTTATGAACACTTAACAAAATTTTGGGTGAAAATTTTTGCTTTAACTTTTGCAATGGGTGTCGCCACCGGAATTGTAATGGAATTTGAATTTGGTACTAACTGGGCAACATATTCCAGATTTGTTGGAGATGTATTTGGAAGTGCGCTTGCGGCAGAAGGAATATTTGCTTTCTTCCTTGAGTCCGGATTTTTGGCCATTCTAGTTTTTGGATGGAATAAAGTTAGTCCGCGCATACATTTTCTATCGACAATTATGGTGTCGTTCGGCTCGATGTTAAGTGCAGTCTGGATTGTAGTTGCAAATTCATGGCAGCAAACACCTTCGGGTTTTCACATTACCGGTCAGGGTATTAACGCGCGTGCAGAGATAACAAATTTTTGGGCAATGGTGTTTAATCCATCTTCGGTTGATAGATTATCGCACGTTCTTTCCGGTGCATGGCTTGCAGGCGCGTTTTTTGTTTTAAGTGTAAGTGCATATTATTTGTTAAAGAAAAAACATATCGAGTTTGCTCAAGCCTCATTTAAAATTGCTTTAGGAATGGCACTGTTTGCATCTTTATTCCAATTATTCACAGGGCATCAAAGTGCAATTGGTATTAGTAAAACACAGCCGGCAAAGCTTGCTGCATTTGAAGCGCATTATGATTCATCCGCAATTGGGGATTTATATTTGTTTGGATGGGTAAATGATAATGAGCAAAAAGTAAATCTTGGATTGAAAATCCCAGGAATGCTTTCTTACTTAATTTATGGAGATACAAAAGCTCGGGTGACCGGACTCAATGCATTTAACGAAGCAAATAGACCACCGGTAAATATCGTTTTCCAATCATATCATATAATGGTTGCCATAGGTTTTATATTAATCGGGTTAAGTTTGGTAGCTTTATTTTTATGGTGGAAGAAAAAATTATTCAATCAGAAATGGCTTCTATGGATTTTTGTATTCAGTGTGTTTGGTCCACAATTAGCAAATCAACTTGGCTGGATCTCTGCTGAAGTAGGAAGGCAGCCATGGATTGTTTATGGATTACTAAAAACTTCTGAAAGCTTATCGAAAGTTGTTCAGGCAAACCAGGTAGTATTTTCGTTAATCATGTTCACGGCAATTTATTTTCTGCTATTCATACTATTCATTTATTTATTAAACGGAAAAATTCAGCACGGACCAGATGTGCCAGAGAGTATTCAGAGTGAGTATGAACATCAAAAAGCATTGTTAGAAAGAGAATAATTTTATAAAAATAATTTTGGATCAATATGGAATTTACATTTGATTTAAATACAATTTGGTTTATCCTAATTGGCATTCTCCTAACAGGTTATGCTATTCTAGACGGATTCGATCTTGGAGTTGGCGCACTTCATCTTTTTGTAAAAGAAGATCAAGAACGTAGAATAATGATAAATTCTATTGGACCAGTGTGGGATGGTAACGAAGTATGGTTGGTAACAGGAGGCGGGGCTTTGTTTGCGGCATTCCCACTTGTATATGCAACAGTATTCTCCGGTTTTTACACTGCATTAATTCTTCTTTTGTTTTCCTTAATTTTTCGTGCAATTGCCATTGAATTTCGCAGCAAACAACCAATGAAATGGTGGCGTCAAATGTGGGATGTTTCTTTTAGTATTTCGAGTATCTTAATTGCATTTCTAATGGGTGTTGCTCTTGGAAATATTGTTACTGGAATTTCGCTTGATTCCCAAAAAGAATTTTATGGAAGTTTCTTCAGCTTAATAAATCCATATACTTTTATGGTTGGAATAACAACAGTTGCACTTTTTATGATGCACGGTTCAATTTATGTTGTAATGAAAACCGAAGGTGAGCTGCAGAAAAAAATAAGAGGCTGGGTAAACAATGCAATTATTTTTTTTGTAATCAGTTATGTTATGACTACGATGTACACACTTATTTATTACCCGCATATGGTAGAGCATTTCAAAAATACTCCGATTTTATTTCTAGTCGCTGTTATAAATATGCTAGCAATAGCAAACATACCACGAGAAATATTTCACGGAAGAGAATTTAGAGCATTTTTATCTTCCTGCATAAGTATTGCTGCTTTGATGGCGTTATTCGCAATAGGACTTTTCCCAAATATTGTTTTTTCGAATCCTAATTTAGAAAACAGTTTAACTATTTATAATGCTGCATCATCACAAAAAACTTTAGGAATAATGCTGACGATAGCGATTATCGGTATTCCGTTTGTACTTGCTTACACAATTAGCATCTACTGGATTTTTAGAGGCAAAGTAAAAATTGATACCACGAGTTACTAAAATTGAGTTCTTATGAATCTTTTTTGCCGAGACAGAATCTAAACAATGTAATGCGTCAATTGTTGTTTTCAAAATAAAATATGCGGAGTTGTGAGTGGGCCAAGCTTTAAAATTTTTTCGCTCTTTACTTTTAATATCCGCAAGTTATTTTTGTTTAATTACCACTCCGATTATTTCTCAATCGATAAGCAAGCCAACTACAATCGGATTCATTAGCGACACTCAAGCACCTATCTGGATTGAAAAATTTTGGATTAAGAGTAATCGTAATGAGGAAGCCACAGAAGCAATCTTTAATAGAATTCTAAAAGAAGAAAATATTGTGGGGCTATTTCATCTTGGCGATATAACTTCTTACGGGGGATTTCATTTTGCGTGGGATGAGATTAATTCACATTTAGCAAAACTTGAGAAAGTACATATACCGTTTTATCCAGTACCTGGTAATCATGAATATTATTTCCCAGCAAAATTGGCCATCGCTCAATTCAAAAAGAGATTCCCCGAAATTAAAAACACATGGTATTCGGTTCAAATTAATAACATAGCGGTAATTTTACTTAATTCCAATTTTTCCAATATGTCAGAAACTGAACTAACTGAACAAAAAAAATGGTATTCAGAATCTCTTGAAAAATATGAGAAAGACTCAACCGTTAGAATCATCATTGTTGGAACTCATTATTCTCCTTTTACAAATAGTACAATTGTGGAACCATCCGAAGAAGTTGAACGAGAATTTGTAAAACCATTTTTAGCAAACAATAAATGCAAATTATTTCTTAGTGGTCATGCTCATGCATTCGAACATTTCAAAAAAAATGGCAAAGATTTTCTTGTTATCGGCGGTGGCGGCGGTTTGCAGCAACCTTTGCTTACAGGTAATAAACAGAGAACGAAGGATTACTTTCCTTTCAATACAACGATAAGAATGTTTCACTTTTTAACTTGCGAAGAAAAAGGAGATTCATTGTTGGCAAAGGTAATTATGCTCAATAAAGATTTTAAAACTTTTTATATTCCATACGAAATTAAAATTGGCATCTGAGAACTATCAATTTTGATATACAAACAAAAATACCGAAGATCCTTCCAGCTCATTATTACATTTTGTTTTTCGTTTTTCGTTTTTACTCCAGGAGGAGTATTCGCTCAACTTGATTCTTCTAAAACACATGTGATTTTTCCGGAACCTATTTCTCAGGGTAATTTTTATTCATCGCTAGGAATTTCGGTTACTGTGGTTCCAAGACTTATAGTTGAAGAAGGAGTTTTGCAGCTACCAATGCTCGATCTTCGTGCCCGCTATGGTTTAAGCGATAATATTTTTATTTCCGGTAGGGCCAACTTAGTATACCTAACAAATCAGCTCTCTCTCGGGGCAGGTTGGGCACATTCTTTCGGAAATATTTCTCTATCCATTGCGGACAATTTTGCTTACTGGTTTGGTTTCGCAGATTTTCAGGGATTTAACTCTACCGCAATGGGATTAACTAATTTTCCTAGTGTTACCATTGGAATTGTGCTTGATGATCTTCACATAAGTCTAGGCGGTGAAGCGTTATTTACAATTTCACAGCATACGTATTTTGGAAGCGCATCTGTTGGAAGAGTGAATCCTGAGTTTGTTGGTTATGCAGTAACTGCATCCATAGAAGAAGAATTATGGAGAAAAAATTATTTTCTTTTTGGATTACGTTTCCAATACTCTCTACCAATGTATCAAACATGGTTAGCATTTTCTACATCGTATCGTTGGGCACTCTTTCCGGAATTATTTATTGGTTATGAGTTATGAGAAAAATTCTTCTTTACTTCATTCTCGGTTTAATCACAATTTTATCTTTTTCCTGTTCAGGAGATGTTGCTGTAACCGTCCCTTCTTTTGGCGACAACAGCTTACTTCAAAATAGTAATCCAATTCCAGAGAAAACAAAACTATTAATAAGTGGAGTTTATAATGTGGAAAGTGGAGCGGATTCATTTGGTAAAAATGTTGTAATTAAATGGACTGGAAAATCATTCTCCATTTTTACAGGGAAGAATTTCGCTTATTTTATTTTGAACAGTGGTGTAGTTGATTCTACAATTATTTTTGAAGGTTATTGGCGTTTCGCACAAGAGAGTAATACCGGATTGGCTTCCCTCAAAATTAATTTGAGTGAGGGGGGTAGAGAAATACTTCAAGGCAAAATTCCAAGTGTTCCAATTATAATCAGAGGAACTTTTGGTGATGGGAATAGTTTTTCCGGCAATAATTTGATCTTCCATTATGCAAATGCAATTAAAGAAAGTAATGAACCGTTCTATATTATTGCACATCGAGGAGGCGGTAGAAATTTGGATCAATTACCTGAATCAGAAAACAGTTTGGGTATGATGCAAATAGCTGAAAGTTTTGGTGCCAACGCCATTGAGATTGATGTTCGTTTAACAAAGGATGGAATACCAATTATTTTTCATGATGCGAACCTAAGCCCTAGACTGATAATAGGCGAATTTGCAGTTGGGCCAATTAAAAATTATACCTACGCACATTTAATAACACTTTGCACTTTAAAGAATGGAGAATTGATTCCAACACTAGAACAGGCACTTGAAACAGTGCTTACACAAACCAACCTTTCTTTAGTGTGGATGGATGTGAAAGATCCTCTTGCAATTCCATTAATAATAAAAATGCAAAATGAGTTTTCAGCACGTGCCTCTTTGTTAGGACGCAAAGTTGAACTCCTAATTGGATTACCTGATGATAATGCTATAAATGGATATCTTAATTTTTCTCCAACAAAATCGGCCCCATCATTAAATGAACTAGATTATGATTCAGTAATAAAAACAAATTCAACTGTTTGGGCGCCAGCCTGGACTCAAGGACCAATGACAAACCAGGTTAAACAAATGCAGAATTTAGGTAAGCGTGTTTTCTTTTGGACAGTTGACGCTCCGGAATACATCAAAGTGTTTTTAGAAGAAGGAGCGGCTAACGGAATTCTTTCAAATTATCCATCAGTCGTAGCATATCAATATTATGTTAAATAAATATTTGTTGTGTGTCATTATCCTTAATCTTTTCGTTTTGCCTTTACCAATTCAGGCACAGGAAAATATACAGAAAGATTCATCCAGATTTAGAATTGGAGTTGAACTTGGTGGTGGTTACGGATTCAAATTAAAAACGAACAATATTATTGAGGGCAATTATACTCGATCAGGCGTTAACTTGAGTATGAGATTGAAATGGGGTTCGGGAAATATTTTTGGCGCTGGATTAGAAACCGGATGGATATCAATTTCTTCCTTATCCTCAGAAAACGTTTCAACTATTTTGGGTAAGACAAACATTGAAGCTTCGCTGGGTGCTATTCCACTTTTGTTTATTGTTGGGGCCCAGTATGCCGGATTTCGAATTCATGGAGGCGCTGGCTATTACAACGTGATTTCAAAATCAACGGTTTTTGAATCTACGATAGAAAGCAATGAGTGGGATTATGGATATACATTATCGCTTGGGTATATTTATCCTATTAATAAACAATTGAAATTTAGTACCGAAGTCAGATGGAATAATATATCAGAAGTACAAATTTCCATTTTATCTTTTCAGGCAAGTGTACTTGTAAAGTTGTGGGAATGGTAAAAGCATCTTTGCATATAAATAAAGTTACCACTTCACAGAAAGGAAGCTGTCCCATATTAGCGACAGCTATTTTCTACTTATCGCAAAAAAGAATTGTAAGTTGTTAAATCCATGTAGATTGGTGAATATGTGATTCCTCGTCTTGCCAAATTAGAAACGAAGGCGTTTATATGATTTCCTGAAGCATTCTTAAGATTCTCATAAACATATTTAATGTCATCATTGTTATTTAATTCGGCTAAATGTTTTTGTAAATCGAGAATATCAATTTCTTCAATTGCCGCTCCAACTTTCAACGCTTCAATTTGAGAGACATTTCCAGCAGCAATAAGTTTGTTATATAACTTTTGCAAATCCTGGTTTGTGAATAAGCCGATCTCATCTTTCTTAACTGGATCTTCAATTACATATTTTATTAATAATGATTTAATAGCATCCGTATGCATTTGCTCACTTTGAGTAATGTTGGCAAAAGATCTCAAGCCATGCTTTTTATACATCATTGTGTAAACGTCACGAGCAAGCTTTTCCTCTTCGCGCATAAATTTTAATGCTTCAATAATTGCCGGATTCAAATCTCCGCTAGCCATTGTGCTTAGCGTTTGGTAGCTGAATGTTTCTGCACTGGGATAAATCTCGCTGGAATTATCAACCGGGTTTTCATTTTCACAAGCGATAACAACAATAGAGAAAAGTATAATTGCAATTAGAACTGATATATTTTTTTTCATTTCGACCTCAATTTCTATTATCAATAGAAGGCATAAGTATTATGCCTTCTTAAGAATATAATTATTATTTGCCGCCTCTATATCCTCGAGCACTAGTACCTTGGGCACCTGTTCCGGTTCCTGTGCATGTTCCTGTTCCGGTTAAGTTACCAGCTTTGTTGCCATAACCTGTTCCATCTTGAGGTCTGATTGGGTTGCCAGTACCATCTTTTTTCCCAAATCCTCTTGAACTTTGATTCTTACCTTGGAGGGAAGTTCCAACGTTATCACAAATCCCATCTCCATTTAAATCAACCCAATTTGTTTTAACAACACCGGAGTTGCCTCTTCCAGTAGATTGTGCATTAGAAGTTGATACAAAGAAAATAGTTGTGAGTAAAACTGCGAGAGTAAATAATACAGTGCGTTTCATGTTGTTTCTCCTTTTTTTTGATTGTTGAATTATGACTCCACATGGGAAGTCTTAAAGATCGTGCCAAATAATTTTTTTTTGTTTTAGTGAGGGAATCATCACTTTAATAAAGGGAGGAGATAATGGATGCAACGGATTTGTCGAAGTGTTCGCCGTTAATGTCGAAGATTTTGAGATTTAAAACTTGCTTTGTAAGCCCCTTCAATAAATTCAACCAATTTCACAAGTAAATTGATAGGCATCAATCTTGTTACCAAATAATAGAAGTTGTTATTAAACTCGTTTTATGTTAATCGAATCGCCGAAATACTAAACCTCAACTCAATAACAAATATTACGAACCCTTTGTAGTGTAGATACATCATATCATAATTCAGTTAATTAAAAATTATTTAACAAGTGAGATCGGAATGAGCTTAAGAATTATTACATCCTATGTTTTGTCAATTGTATTGTTTTCGTTATTCACATCTGCTCTTTTTGCACAATCAACGTCCGGGACAATTTCGGGGGAACTTCGGGATGGAGCTACCCAACAGCCACTTCAGTATGCAAACATTATAATTGAGGGTACATCTCTTGGCGCAGTAACAAATGATCTGGGCTATTACAGAATCCAAAATGTTGCGGCAGGCACTTACTCAATAAAAGCAATGATGATTGGATATCAATCAGCTGTAAGATCTGATGTTGTAGTTATGCCCAAAAGAAACACGGCAGTAAATTTAGAGTTGATTCAATCCGCCATTGAAATGAAAAGTGTTTCGGTGAGTGCAGATTATTTTCAAAAGCCAACAGAAAACAGTGTGAGTTTCAAATCACTGTTGCCGGAAGAGATTAGGCGATCACCTGGTTCTGCGGAAGATATTTTTCGAGTAATGCAATCATTACCGGGTGTTGCAACTGCTGGTGGTAAAAGTGCACAACTGATTGTAAGAGGAGGTAGCCCAGATGAAAATCTTACTTTGCTCGACAATGTGGAAATATATAATCCGATACATTTTGCCAGAACCGGTGAATCAATGGGAATCATCAGCATTATAAATCCATCTTTACTAAAAGAAGTTGATTTTATGACTGGCGGCTTTCCTGCAAAGTATGGTGATAAGATGTCATCCGTTTTTGAAATGAAAATGAAAGATGGGAATAAGGAATTAATGAATACAGATTTGAATGTAAATCTGGGAGGCTTTGGTGCAATGATAGACGGGCCGGTATCTGAAAAAGGTTCAGTAGTGTTTTCTGCTCGTCGAGGATTTTTTGATTTGTTAACCTCACTATTAAATAAACCTGCGGCACCCAGATATTACGATGCGGTGGGTAAACTCACTTATGATTTGGATGCTAAGAATAGAATAAGCATAGTTGGTTTTTATTACCTGGATCAAATTTCTCGTGAAGGAACCGTTCAGGGATCTGGGGAAAACAAAAAATACAATTATCTTACGCGTGATGATTATGGTTCTGCTTTTGGAGTTAATTGGCGTTGGTTAACATCCTCGAACATGTTCATGCTGACAACGGCTTCCTATACAAGTAATGGTTGGAACTCGCTTCAAGGAACAGAATCTGATCGTGAATTAAAAGGTGATGATATTCAGGAGAATGAATTTTCATTGAAATCAGAATTAAATTATCAAGCATCACATTCACTGGATTTTAAAATTGGCGGGATGATTAAGTTAATTGATTCAAGACATAGAACCTGGACACCACAGGATACAACTCGTTCAGGTCAACTTATCGCAGCTACTTCAATTTCGTATAATCCATCAGTGACACAAAAACCTTCAATATTTTTTCAAACAACTTATCAACCAGTGCCGGTTTTAAGTTTTACAGCTGGTTTTCGATATGATTATTTCGCATTTAATAAAGAAGGAAATACAAGTCCGAGGATTTCTGCCTCATTGCATTTAACTGATAAGCTTTCGTTAAATGCTGCCATGGGAAGTTTCTATCAAACTCCAGCGTCTTACCAGATTGCTCTTGATCCAGCTAATCAATTACTAAAAAGCAGCAAAGCAGATCATTATATTCTTGGTGTTGAACAGAGACTTAGTGATGATTCTAAAGTTTCTGTAGAGGTGTACCATAAGGAACTAAAAAATGTAATTGTTGGTAGCGATACAAGTAGTATTCTTACTAATAATGGCAGCGGATATGCTGATGGTATAGAATTTTTTCTTCAGAAAAAACTAACCGATGGTATGGTTGGAAGCGCTTCATATACTTATTCTATTTCGAAAAGAAAAGATACTTCCGCGCAAGCGTATTATAATTTTGAATATGATCGCCCTCATATTTTCAATTTAATAATAGGATTGGAACTTGGTAATGGATGGCAGATTGGTGCAAAATTCCAGTATGCCTCTGGCAATCCTTATACTCCTGTTGTGGGAACAATAAAAAAAGCAGGAACCTACTTTGTTGTAGATGGAGTTGTAAACTCAGCTCGATATCCTGAATATCATAAGTTGGACTTGCGTGTGGATAAGAAATTTTACTTTACTAACTGGAACTTAACATTTTATTTAGATCTCTGGAATGTATATAACCGAAGCAACATACTAGCTTACACTTACAAAGTTGATCAGTCTGGAATTATAACAACAAACTCGAGACTTGATTTTGGAATACTTCCAATTGCCGGAGTAACTGCTCAATTCTAGAGCATAAAATACTAGAAACTTGTTGTGTAAATTAAGTAGAGATAAAGTAAAAAGTAATAGTCTGGTTAGAGATAGAACACAGATACCACTGATCTATTATGTCCAAATGACCCCGATGGGGATTTGCAAAGATATATTTTTGAATATTACTTTTTACTTTCGTTTTTGATACATAATAATCTAATTCACGCAACCGGTTATTGAATCAATTTCTCAAGGCATGAAGTGGATTGTGGTTATGGACTCTATCTTTTACAACTAAGGTTGTGAAGTCTGCTTCAAGATTTCGTTGCAGAAGAATATCGTGACCTAAACAGATTCCCATTATCAAAACCAAATCTGTTTTTTCGTGATTTAGTTGAGTTGCTTGTCCGATTGGGTTACAGGAAACTTTGTGAATACAACTTTCTTTATTGATGTTGTCTTGTGCAATTCCACCTATAGTGCATGATACAGCAGAAATTGGAATGCCTTTTTGCTTGAAATACTTTTTTACTTCGATTGCATCTTTTTCCATTCCATAACAATATGCTAACCCAACCTTTTGGTATTTCATTGTGGAAACAAATTCAGCGATCTCCTGAAGTTTTGACAGCGTGCCAGCTTTTCCATTGTCAACTAATTGAGCAGCTGCCTGAACTATTATTTGGTTTTCTTCTTCCTCATAAATCTTAATGATATCAGCACTATTAAATTTTTCAGCTCTGCAACTTTCTGCCGTTCTACATGTTTTTGTTTTACAAACTGTACAATCCATTAAAATTAATCCTCGTTAAGAATAATCGATGACTCCAACTAAAGAAATAAAAAAATGACAAAATTTATAGACCAGGCAAACGTGGGAATAATTTCTTCTTCGTTAGTTTTGTATAATAACCCCAACCCTGTTTCATCCAATGCCCAACAATAGGAAGCGGTATTACAAAAGCTTTTTTATCGTTGCGGAAAACGAAAGCGGCACCATTGCCGGTATCCATTACACAAAGAATATTAAGGTGTTCTTGGTAACCTTTTCTTTCTTGGTAACCTTTTTCATTGTTAAAGATATTTTCCGCAACATTTCTTGCCATCAACTCCGCAATGTGTC
>DAIEQP010000411.1 GCA_027347805.1 Ignavibacteria bacterium
GGAAAGAGAAATGAATAAGCTTGGTTATGAATACCTGGGCAAAAATAAAGTTGATGAAGCGCTCGAGATTTTTAAATTAAACACCCAGGAATTTCCTAATTCATATAATGCTTTTGATAGTTTTGCTGAAGCTTTATTGAAAAAAGGGAATAAAGAGGAAGCAATAGCGAATTACAAAAAATCTTTGGAATTAAATCCACGAAACCAGAGCGGAATTAAAGCTCTCAAAGAGTTGGGTGTTGAAGTAACCGAAAAAAAGGATGCAGAAGTTTCTGAAGAAGTTTTGAAACAATATACAGGCAAATATCAGCTGGCGCCAAATTTTGTTCTCACTGTCACAACAGAAGGCAATAAAATATTTACACAAGCTACCGGGCAACCGAAATTTGAGATTTATCCTGATAGCGAAACAAAATTCTACTTAAAAGTGGTGGAAGCCAAGATAGAATTTGTGAAAGAATCTTCAAAAGTGACCAAATTAATACTTTATCAGAACGGACGCGAAATGCCTGCCGCAAAAATTGAGTAGAGAAACAGTTGCAAAATCACAAAAAGCCCCGGTAATTCCGGGGTTTTTTGTTTTAAATAATCCAAAGCACGCTTAATTTTATTTGTATAATTATTCACAATTTTGTATAATTATACCCCATTTTTCAGAGGGTTTGTTGTGATAAAAATAGGTATAGTTGGTGCTGCGGGTTACTCGGGAATCGAGCTTATCAAATTGCTGCTTAATCATCCTGAAGCAGAAATAGTTAAGTTGTTTGGGCATTCAACTGTTGGACAAAGAATTGATCAGGTACATACTTCGCTTCGCGGAATGATATCCTCTGAAATAGAAGAGTTTAAAGCTGAATCATTGGATGGGCTCGATTTGATTTTTGTTGCTCTTCCTTCCGGCCAATCAATGAATGTAATTTCGGAAGCATATAAGAAAGGTATAAAAATAATTGACCTCGGCGGAGACTTCAGACTTAACAATATTGAGGATTACAAAAAG
This sequence comes from Ignavibacteria bacterium, assembly GCA_027347805.1. Lineage (GTDB taxonomy): Bacteria > Bacteroidota > Ignavibacteria > Ignavibacteriales > Melioribacteraceae > Stygiobacter. The sequence goes on from DAIEQP010000411.1 coordinate 1,001, forward strand.
TATTATAAACATGAACATACTGCTGCCGATTTGTTGGATAAAGCTATCTATGGCTTAAGTGAATGGAATTATGATCAAATAAAAACAGCAATGCTGATTGCTAATCCGGGATGTTACCCTACAAGTGTATTGCTTCCATTAATTCCGCTGTTGAAGAATAAATTAATTGACCAGTCTTTAATCAGCATTGTTTCCTATAGCGGAACAAGCGGAGCCGGAAAATCACTTGCGCAGAATATGCTTTATAGTGAAGTTAATGAAAGTGTGCGGGCATATAAAGTTGGTAGTCATCAGCACATTCCCGAAATAAATAGATTTCTTAAGCATTTCAGCGGTGAGACACCCAATTTTTCATTTGTTCCTCATCTTCTACCAGCAACAAGAGGAATTTATACTACAATACATGCAAAGTTGGGGGAAGATGTTAGTGAAGAAAAAATAACAGATACTTTTAAATCTACTTATACCAATCAGCCGTTTGTAAGATTAATAAATCCGGATGTGCCGGAACTAAAAGATATTCATCATACAAACTTCTGCGACATTGGCTGGAAAATAGTTGATAACCAGACGCTCGTTGTTTTCTCAACGATTGATAATCTTGTAAAAGGTGCTGCAGGACAGGCGATTCAAAACATGAATATAATGTTGGGATTAGATCAAATAACAGGACTATTAAAACAAAGTAAGAAATCATGACAACAGAAAAATTAAGAAACGGAATTACAGCACCTAAAGGTTTTAAAGCTGCAGGGATTCATTGCGGAATTAAAAAAGAAAAAAAAGATCTGGCTTTAATAGTTTCAGATTTGCCTGCATCCGCGGCAGGTGTCTTTACTTTAAATAAAGTTCAGGCGGCCCCTGTTTTGGTATGCAAAAAACATTTACAGAAATCAGAAACATTCAGAGCGATAGTTTGCAACAGCGGAAATGCTAACGCCTGCACGGGTGATGCCGGTTATTCCGATGCAGTTTTGATGGCTGTAGAAACAGCTAGATCGATAGGTGTGAGCCCGGAAGAAGTTTTTGTTTCATCAACAGGTGTTATTGGTGAAAATCTTCCAATGACAAAAGTAGTTGATGGAATACAGCATTTAGCAAAAGTTGTTGATGAAAAGGAATTTCTTTCAGCCGCCGAAGCAATAATGACAACCGATACTTTCATTAAATCTCACCAGGTTACTTTTGAAATAAACGGAGCTGAAGTTAACATCGGAGGCATTTCTAAAGGATCGGGGATGATTCATCCAAACATGGCAACGATGCTGGCGTTTGTAACAACAGACGCAAAAATTAAAAAAGGCATTCTGCAAAAACTGCTAAAGACAACTTGCGATAAAACATTCAACAGAATTATTGTTGATGGCGACACTAGCACAAATGATATGGTGTTAATTTTAGCTAATGGTGCAAGTGAAGTTGTAATAAATGATAAATCAGCTGAATATAAAATTTTTGAAGAAAAACTTTTTGAACTGCTCAAAAAATTATCAATTGACATTGTAATAGATGGTGAAGGCGCAACAAAATTGATTGAAATTACTGTTGATGGAGCACTTTCAAATTCTGATGCTGAAAAAGCGGCTAGAACAGTAGCATTGTCTCCACTCGTAAAAACTGCAATTCATGGTGAAGATGCCAACTGGGGAAGAATAATTGCTGCGGTTGGTTATTCCGGTATTGTATTCGATCCCGCAAAGTTTGAGATAACAATTAACGGTACTGCAATATTAAAACAGAATTATACCGTAACACTTCCGATTAATGAAGCTAATCAAACATTGAAATCAAAAGAAATAAACTTGCTCATAAAACTAAACGCCGGTAATGGCAAAGCTACGGTTTGGACTTGCGATTTTTCTGAAGAGTATGTTAAAATTAACGGGAGTTACAGAACTTGACGGACGCTGCATTTAGAAAAGAAGATGTATTGATTGAGGCATTGCCTTACATCCAGCAATTTGAGCGCAAGACATTTGTGATTAAATACGGCGGCGCCGTTATGCAGGATGAAGAATTAAAATCCATGGTAGCTCAGGATGTTACGCTGCTAAGAAAAATCGGGATTGAAGTCGTAGTTGTTCACGGCGGCGGTAAAGAAATTACTTCTCTTGCTGAAAAACTTGCGATCGAAACAAAATTTGTGAACGGTCAGCGTTATACTGATGAAAATATGCGCGATGTTGTTCAAATGGTGCTCGCGGGTTCAATCAATAAAGATATTGTTAGAAGAATCAACGTTCACGGCGGACGCGCAGTTGGCGTGAGCGGAATTGATGCTAACCTTGTAAAGGTAAAAAAGTTAAACGAGGAGCTTGGGTTGGTTGGTGAGGTAACAGAAGTAAATTCATCGTTCATCCGTAATTTGTTAAATGATGGATATCTTCCGGTAATAGCGCCAATTGGTGTGGATAACGACGGAACAATTTATAATGTTAATGCCGATATTGCTGCCGGACCGATAGCAGCATCTCTTGATGCGGCTAAGCTGGTTTATCTGA
>DAIEQP010000421.1 GCA_027347805.1 Ignavibacteria bacterium
ATCAATAATGGAATAAATTTTTTAAATAATTTATTAAAAGGAGAAAAAAATGAAATTAATTAAAACGATGATTGTATTTGCGCTGTTTGCATTTATTTCGGTTCGGGCGCAAAATAAAATCGACTATTCCAAAGAACCAGGATATTTCGATTATATGCAGTATACTTCTTTAAAGCCGAACGATGCTTCTACAGAAGTTTATCTTGAAGAACCTTTATTAAAAATGGTAAGCAAGATGGCGGAGGATAAAAAAGAGGGTGTTGGAAAAATTATCGCCGGCTTGAAGCTTGTTCGCGTAAATGAATTTAAGGTTGAAAAAAATGAGCTGGATAATGTATCTGCCGCTTTTGAAAACATAGGAAAAGAGCTTACAAGTAAAAAATGGGATCGGATTATTAAAATGAAGCAGGTTAGCAATATGGTTAACGTTTATGTAAAACCGGTCGATGGTGTTTACGGCGGATTATTGGTGACGATGCTCGATAAAAACGGTAAAGCGACTTTCGTAAATATTGTCGGTTCAATCGATCTTGATACACTTGGTAAACTTTCGGAAGAATTAAAACTGCCAGGACTAAATAAGTTAAAAGAAAAAGAATGATCTATAATTATTAATGGTTGTCCCGATAACAACGGGACAACTTTTTATAATTGGTTACAATTTATTACAGAATTACGGGGCAACCTTTTCACATCTTGATAGTCTAAATATCAGAGAGATTTTCTATTTATCACCACGGAAAGGGATGTGACGATGAGAAGAGGTTTACTATTAATATTTTTATTGTTGAGTTCTTACCTTCTCGCCGATGAGGCAGATCAATCAAAGCCAAAAGCAGTTACAGCAATCAAATTATCAACTATTAAAATCAATCTTGATGGAAAATTAACAGAACCGGTTTGGCAGCAGTCACCTATTTCTGATTTTACACAGAGAGATCCAAACGAAGGAAAATCGGCATCTGAACAGACAAAAGTGTGGATTGCATACGACGAAACCAATCTTTATATCGCTGCAAAACTTTTTGATTCCAAACCGGAAGAAATTGATGCAAGCCTGATTAGAAGAGACAGTTATGTTGTTTCCGATTGGTTCGTCTTCTATGTAGATCCGCATAACGATAAAAAAAGCGGATACTTTTTTAATGTAAATGCTGGCGGAAGTAAAAGCGACGGGACTCTTTTTAATGACAGCTGGGATGATAACAGCTGGAATGGTATCTGGGACGCAAAAACAAATATTGATAAAGATGGCTGGACAGTTGAAATGCAGATTCCATTTTCACAATTGCGTTTCAAAGAAGCTGATGTAATGAGATGGGGTGTAAACTTTGCAAGAGAAATTAAAAGAAATAATGAGCGCGATTATTTTGTAATGGTTCCCAAAAAAGAAAGCGGATTTGTTTCAAGGTTTGCTACGCTAGATGGTTTAGTAGGAATTAAACCAAAACAAAGATTTGAAATTATTCCTTATGCGGTTCAGAAATCACAATTTCTAGTTCATGATTCTCAGGATCCATTTTATAAATCAAGTCAATTTAAAACAACTCTAGGTGCAGATGTTAAATTTGGAATTGGAAGCAACCTGAATTTGGATGCAACTATTAATCCTGATTTTGGACAAGTAGAAGTTGATCCTGCAGTAATAAACCTGAGCGCATTCGAATCTTACTTTGAAGAGAAGAGACCTTTCTTTATTGAAGGAAATGATTTGTTTTATTTTGGAATCGGCGGCATAAATAACAACTGGGGATTTAATTTCGGCTGGCCTGAATTATTTTACTCAAGAAGAATTGGTAGCCGTCCGCACGGTTCAACATCGGATGCAGAATTTACAAAGTATCCTAGCGAAACAAGAATTTTAGGTGCGGCAAAACTTACTGGAAAAATTGATAACTCGCTTTCAGTTGCTGCCCTAGGTGCTGCAACCGAACGAACCTATGCAACACTTTACAATTCTGGAATTCAAAAAGAAGAAGAAGTTGAGCCATTAAATTATTATGGTGTATTCAGGGCCAAGAAAGAATTTGAAGGGGGCAATCAGGCGCTTGGAATTATGCTTACCGGTCTTGGCAGATCTCTCGATGAGAGTCCCTTAAAGAATGATCAGGTTAAAAATGCATTTGCTTACGGTTTGGATGGCTGGACTTTTTTAGATAAGGATAAAGAATATGCAATTGCCGGAGCTGTTGCGGGCACTTATGTAAGCGGAACAAAAGAAGCTTTACAGCAGATTCAGCAGCGTGCCTACAGATATTTCCAGCGACCAGATGCATCCTATGCAACAATGGATTCTAACAGAACATCTCTTGCCGGTTATTATGCGAGAGTAATGCTGAACAAACAAAAGGGAAATTTTTATATAAACTCCGCGCTCGGATTTGTTTCACCGGGCTTTGAACAGAATGATGTTGGATTTCAGTGGATGGCAGATAGAATCAATGGACATTTAGTTTTAGGATACAGATGGTTTGAGCCAGATAGTCTTTTCAGGAATAAATTTATTTATGTTTCTCACGCAAGATCATACAATTTTGATGGAAATATATTAAGCAATTTTCTCTGGTTTAATTCTGGCGGAACATTTACAAATTATTATGGTCTTTATCTCGGTGGCAACTATTCATTCGAAACTTACAGCGTTACTGCAACGCGCGGCGGTCCGCTCATTCTAAATCCGCAGGAATGGAGTCTCTGGATATCTGCAAACAGTGATAACAGAAAACAGATTATTGTTAACGCAAATAAATCTTATGGTCACGACAAGCTTGGCGGTTATTACGTTAATGGGAATATTGGATTGGAATGGCGACCGAATACAAAACTTAGTCTAAGTATTGGTCCCGATTATACAAAGAGCAGCGACATGAGACAGTGGGTCGGTAATTTTGAAGACGCTACCGCGACAAACACTTATAAAACAAGATATGTTTTTGCAAGCATTGATCAGCATACTGTTTCTGCTAACATTAGGGTTAACTGGACATTCACGCCAAATCTCAGTTTTCAATTATTCATGCAGCCCTTCTTTGCTGTTGGCAGCTACAACGATTTCAAAGAGGTTGCTAAACCAAGAACGCTTTCGCTAAATAAATATGGTGAAAATAATTCTACAATAAGTTACGATTCCGAGAATTCTGAATATAAAGTTGATCCTGACGGCAGCGGACCAGCAAATGCATTTACATTTTCAAATCCTGACTTCAATTATAAATCGCTGCGTGGAACTGCAGTGCTGCGTTACGAGTTTTTGCCAGGTTCTATTTTCTATTTGGTTTGGTCTCATAACCAAGCCAATTTTGATAATGCCGGTGATTTTAATTTCGGAAGGGATTTCAAAAATTTATGGGGAACAGCCGGTGATGATATAATTATGGCTAAGTTTACCTACTGGCTGGATATTTAATACATCAATTGGATACGAAGAGAAAAACCCCGCAGCTGCAGCGGGGTTTTTTGTTTATATAGTTTTCTTATAATGCAGAATTGCCGTTACGTTAAAAACAACTGCAAAGAGAGAAATAATTCCAAAATGTTTTAAGAGATCAGCCATACCGCTTCCCTTCAAAATTATCATCCTCATTACATCAATAAAATAACTAACCGGATTTATATAAGTTAAATAACGCGCCCAGTCCGGCATGTTTTCTATGGGCGCAAACAGGCCGCCGAGAAGAATGAATGTCATCATAAAGAAATATGAAATGAACATTGCCTGCTGCTGTGTTTCTGCAAATGTTGATGTAAGCAAACCAAATCCCAAAAGAGCAATTAGATAAATTGCTGCAAACAAATAAATAAGGAAAAAACTTCCTGATGGAAATATTCCATAAAAGATTAAACTCACCATTGAACCGATCGTCAGCACAACAAGCCCGAGAATCCAGAAGGGAATAAGTTTGCCAAGAATAAACTGATATTTTTTTATTGGAGATACATTCAATTGTTCAATCGTTCCCATTTCTTTTTCTTTCACGATGTTTAGCGATGTTAACAGGAATCCCACAAGCGTTACAAGCAGTGCAAGCACGCCGGGAACAATAAAATATTTATAATTCATCTTGGGATTGAACCAGTTTGAGCTTGTTATTTCAATTACAGGAAACGGGTTTAACCGCGGCTGCTGAATCCATTCAACACGAATATCATTATTGAAATCTTTTATGATTGCATTCGAATATGAAACTGCGAGTCCAGATGTCTGGCCATTGATAGCGTTTGCCGAGATCATCATCTTGCTTTGATTTTCTCTGATTAAATCTCTTTCGAATCCCTGCGGAATTTCTATTATTAAATCAGCCTTATCCTTTTCTATAGATTCCAATGCTTTTTCATAAGTTGAAGAAACATCTGTAAGCCGAAAATATCCAGATGAGGTAAATTTATTTATAAGTTTCCTCGAATACTCCGAATGGTCGCGATCAACAACGCTGAGTGAAATATTTTTCATTTCGAAGTTTGCCGCATTGGGAAGCACTATAAGCTGTATTATCGGCATTACAAATATCACGCGCAGAATAAGTTTGTCTCTGAATATTTGGAGAAATTCTTTCCTCAATAAAAAGAATAATGTTCTCATGATAACCTGATCTTAAATTTCTTTATGCTGACGAAAATAAAAAACACTGTCATTGCAATTATGATTAGTGCTTCTTTCCAAACTCCGGCAAAACCTAATCCTTTTATCATTACAGATTTTACCATGATGATATACCATTTTGCCGGAACTATATTTGACAATACTTGAAGCACAATCGGCATGTTGGCAATCGGAAAAGCGTAGCCGCTCAACATTACTACCGGAAGCATTAGTCCCAATAACGAAACAAGCATTGCCGCCTGCTGTGAGTTGGTTATAGTTGAAATCAATAATCCTAGAGAGAGAGCACATATTATGTATAGAATTGTCACTGTGATTAATAGGATTATATTTCCCTGTATCGGCATGCCAAGAACAAAAACGCTTAACAGTAAAATTGTTACAACGTTAATCAGCGATACAACAAAATATGGAATTACTTTACTTACGATTACAAGTGCCGGTTTCATTGGTGACACGAGAAGTATTTCCATTGTACCAAGTTCTTTCTCTTTAACAATAGAAATCGAAGTCATCATTGCAGAAATCAAAAGCAGAATCATTCCCATAACGCCAGGGACAGAAGAATACGCTCCTTTCAATTCTGGATTATAAAGCATTCTCATTTCTGTATTAATCGTATAAGGCAAGTTATTTTGCTGATTCTGTTCACTCTGATAATCCATTACAATAGCGCTGATATAATTTGCAAGCGTTGTTGCCTGGTTTGGATCTGTTGCATCAGTTATGATTTGTATTTGAGCTTTGTTGGCATGAGCAAGTTCATTCTGAAAATCCGGCTGGAATATAACTGCGACTTTAATTTTTCCTGTCTTAAACGCATGTTCAATTTGCCCATTTGTATTGAGAGTTCTATCAATATCAAAATAGCGGCTGCTTTCTATTCTTGTAATTATGTTTTGTGTCGACTGATCTTTTGCGTTATCAAGAACGGCAATGTTGGTGTTTCGGGTTTCGTTTGTAATTGCAAAACCAAATATTAACAACTGAACGATTGGCATACCAAGAAGAACAAGCAGTGAGCGTGGATCGCGAAGTATATGATGAAATTCTTTTCTTATAAAAACCATTAGTTGTTTCATTAAAATTATTCTCCTCGCTTTGCGCTTCTTGCAAGCATAAGAAATACTTCATCCATCGATTCGGCATTATAATGTTTCTTTAGTTGTTCTGGTGAATCGAGTGCTTTAATTACTCCATCAACCATAATTGAAACGCGGTGACAATATTCAGCTTCATCCATATAATGTGTAGTTACAAAAACTGTAATTCCGTTGTCTGCCGCTTCGTAAATCATATCCCAGAATTGTCTTCTTGTAATCGGGTCAACGCCGCCGGTTGGTTCATCCAGAAAAACAATTTTAGGATTGTGAAGAATAGCAATGCTGAAAGAAAGTTTTTGTTTCCATCCAAGCGGAAGAGATCCAACAAGTTTATCTGCCTCGTCGTGCAGGCCGAGTTTATCGATGAGCTTGTTTCCCGCGGATACAATTTCATTATCATTCAATCCATAAACGCCGCCAAAGAATTGAATATTCTCTCTTATTGTTAAATCTTCATAAAGAGAAAATTTCTGGCTCATGTAGCCAATACTTTTTTTTATCTTTTCAGTTTCTTTATATATATCGAATCCGGCAATATTAGCTTTTCCGAAGCTCGGCTTTGAGATTCCAATTAGCATTTTCATAGCGGTTGTTTTGCCAGCACCATTTGCACCGAGAAACCCGAATATTTCTCCTTTGTAAACTTCAAAGGTGATTTCGTTTGCAGCAACAAAATCTCCAAATTTTTTTGTGAGCTTATCTGTTTTAATTACAATTTCATTTTTGTTCATTTTACTTATTCTGTTTTAGTAAAATCAATCCCATTATGTTCTTTACCTGTTTGAATATTCGCTATTTATATTCAACTACTTTTTCATTAGCTGCATAAAGCAGTCTTCTATACCGGGATCAATTTTTTTAATTGTTGCTCTTCTGTGTCCTTTTTCTTCAAGATAACTTTTTATTTCATCTAAATTATATTCTTCATCTTTCATTGATAAATGGTGGTTCTCGCCAAAAGCATAACAGCTTTCTGTTTTTTTATAATCGCGCAGGTCATTTAACAGATTAAACATTTTTTCCGAATGAACAGCATATAGATTTTTTCCAAACTGATTTACAATATTCTGAGGCGTATCAATTTTCATGATCTTGCCGTTCTGAATCAATGCAATGCGGTCACAAAGTTTTGCTTCGTCCATGTATGGTGTTGAAACAAGAATGCTGATTCCCTGGGCTTTTAACCGCTTCAACATTTCCCAGAATTCTTTTCTTGACACAGGATCAACTCCGGTTGTCGGTTCATCGAGAAATAAAATTTTGGGTTTATGTATTAACGCGCAGCTCAAAGCAAGTTTTTGTTTCATACCGCCGCTTAACTTTCCGGCACGTCTTGTTTTAAACGGCTCAAGCTGTTTATAGATATCTGCAACCAGATCATAATTTTCTTTGATGGTTGTATTAAAAATTGTTGCAAAGAATTCAAGATTTTCTTCAACGGTTAAATCGGTGTAAAGTGAAAATTTTCCCGGCATATAACCTACTATATCACGGATCTTTTTATAATCATCAACTACGTCCAGGCCCAAGACTTTAGCGCTTCCTTTATCGGCAAGCAATAGAGTGGTTAGAATTCTGAATATGGACGTTTTACCGGCGCCGTCGGGGCCGATTAGTCCAAACAATTCTCCCTCTTCCACAGAAAAGGAAACATCATCAACCGCGGTTACTGTAGATTTTTTTGTTTTATATGTTTTAACAATATTTTCGAGGACAACTGCTTTCATAATTATTCTAGAATTTTATTTCTCCATACATACCGATTTTTAAGTAACCGTCATTTTTCACTTTTACTTTTACTGCATATACTAAATTTGCGCGCTCGTCTTTAGTTTGAATTGTCTTTGGAGTAAATTCTGCTTTTGACGAAACCCAATAAATTTCTCCGTTAAGTTCTTTTTGTTCCCCGTTTCCTTTATCAACAAATACTTTTACTGCTTGACCAAGTTTAACCTGTCCCAGCTGATCCCCGTTGATGTAGGCTCGAAGAGTCATGTTTGCGAGATCTGCAATTTTGTATAATGTTTTGCTTATTGCAGTAACCTCATTCTGTTTTGCGTATCTCGTAATAACGGTTCCATTAAGTGGATTTTTAATAATACTTTTATTCAATTGATCCCGAATTTGATCGATTTGAATCTGAAGTGGATAAGTTTCGCTTTGCAATCCCTGCTTTGTAATTAACAGACTGGATTTGGCAGCATTATGTTGTTTATTCAGCACCTCAATTTGTGAATTAATATCATCAAGTTGTTTTGTTGTTGCTGCATTAGACTTGACGAGATTTTCAATTCTCTTCTTTTCAGTGCCCGCAGTTTTAATTTGTTCATCAAGAGCGGCAAGCTGCGCCGAAACATCCGGCTGCCTGCTTAATACGGCTTTAATTGACGCTTCCAGCTGTTTCTTTTTAAGATACAGCTGGATTGTATCTACAACACCAACTATTTGATTTTGTTTTAACTGCATGCCTTCTTCTAAATTAAACTGAACTAGTCTGCCTGTTGCTTCGGAAGAAATAATAACTTCTTCTGCTTCAAATGTACCGGTGGCGTCGAATTTACCGCTGCCATTGCTGCATGCTGCCATTAAGAGTATCGGCAGTAATAAAATTGTTTTGTTAAATATCTTTTTCATTTTCATAACTATATTTTATTATTAATTATTTGCCTAATGTTAATTGATAATTATGCTGAGCCAGCAGCAGTTGGATTGTGTGAATTGAGAGATTTTGTTTTGCCTGATCTTCCGCATTAAGTTCCCGGATAAAATCATTTGATGTAATGACACCATTTTCCAATTGTGATTTAGCGGATTCTTTTGCCTTTGTCCTGATCGAAATAATTTCTTTATCAACTTTTATTAGCTCAATCAGTTTTTCTATTTCACCGCTTTGCTGTTTAAGAGAGAGGTTTGTGTTTAGCAGAAAAGTTTCTTTTTGTGATTCAACCGATTTTTTGTTCAGTTCAAGAATTTCGTTTTCGTTTCCGTAAGTATAAAGACTGGTTGGGGACCATGTTAATCTTGCCCCGGCAATGTAATACCAATCAAAATTATTTTTTAGCATGTTAAGTGTTGGTTTACCATAACCGCCCTGGAAAAATAAACTTGCCTTGGGAAGAATTTTGGATAGAGATAAATCTCCCTGGTTGTTAATCGCATTTTCCTGTGAAGAATATAACTTCAACTCCGGTCTATCAATTTCATTATTGCTAGAAGAAATAGTTAAAGATGGTCTTTCGAGCTCTAGCGATTCATCCAGTTTTTGATTTATGAGCAGCGCAAGCATATCTATAAATGATTTGCGGGATGATTTCAATTCAATTTCTTTTTGAATTGTTCTTAATAATTCGGCATTAAGCACATCAACATTTGGCTGGGTCGCTGTTCCGTTTTTTAGAGCCGCAGAAAGTTTATCAAGACTTACATTTAAATCTTTTTTCATTAACTCAACTTGCTTTTGTTGTTCGTCCAGCAAAAGAATTCCAAAATAGATCTGGTTAATTCTATCTTTGACTTTCAGCAGTTCGATTTCAACCTTTTGGTCATCTGCTTCGGCATTGGCTTTTTGAATATTCGCTTGTGCGCTCATTAATCCGCCGTCATAAATCGACTGCGAAATGTCTGTGACCACTTTATATTGATCTTGTGTAAGCGGATCAATTTTAATTCCTGGAAATGAAATCGGAATTGAAGTAACATCTGATTGATAAGTTGCCTGTGAAGTAATTGTTATTTGCGGGAAATACCCTTTCCAAACATTGCTAACACTGTAATCCCTGCTTTTTGAAATATATTCTTTTTGTTTAATGAGAGGATAATTCTCGCGGGCTTTTCTGTAGCACTCGTTCAAGGTTAGTTTGGATTGAGGGAATAAACTGAACGCGGTTATAAAAAACATCAGAACTATTTTCTTTTTCATAATGAATTTTGATTTATTGTTTTATTAAAAATAACTTTTCCTTTTTCGGTTATAATTCCGCCTATTATTATTCTGAATATTGTCAGCGCGGCTTCTATAAGCGAGAAATTATGATTGAGAACAAATTCCGGATTTGCAATTGATCTTACCGATGACACAAGCATGTTCATAATTATCGGTGTTGGGTAGTCTTCAAACAACCCTTCGGCTTTTCCTTGATCAATAATTTTAGTAAGATTTCCGAACATCATTTCGGCTCTAAAATTATCTATCTCTATCCAAAGTGATGGAAGATGTCGTCTCATTTCATCCAGCATTCTAGGACTTATTCTGTGAGAAGTTGAGGCTAAAACTTTCATCAGCGCTTCCAGTTTTTCAATTGCATTCAAGTCTGTATTCAATGCTGCAATTATTTTTTTCTTAACACCATTCATGAAATGTTTTGCGATCGCGCGAACCAGATCATCTTTTGATGGAAAAAATTTATAGATTGTTTTCTTGCTCATTCGTAATTCAGCAGCAATATCGTCCATGGTGGTTTTATGAAAACCCTCTCGAAAAAATTTTTCTTCACCCAGCTCAATGATTTTTTCTTGCTCTTCCATTCGCTACTCCAGGAAACTAATGTGGTTTTTCTAGTTTCCAAAATACAACACGGAAACTGTTTTGTCAAGATATAGTTTCCACGGTTTCTGTTTTTTTTACTTAAATGATGATTTTGCAGTCTTTTTGCAGAATTTTATTTTTTAATTCCCACAAATCTGATTACTGAAGCCGGCCCTTTATGAACCGGGCTTTCATTCAAATCAATAATATCTTTACTCAGTTTCTCAAACTCAAGTATAATAAAATCATTAACTGCGCTTTCAAGTGAGTAGAGCATTTCCTTTTCACGCGGCCCGCCCGAATTAAAATTCACCTGATCCTGATCATAAAGTTCAAGTATAATTCTGCCATTTTGTTTTAGAGATTTTACGGCTTGTTCAAATACACTACTTCGAAAATCTTCATGAAGATGAGAATATATCAATGCAACTGCATCATAATTATCTATCGGAAGTTGATGTTCTTGAAGATCGGCTATTTTGTAATTGATGGAAACCTTTTTTTCAGTTGCTAGCAATTCTGCTTTTCGTTTTCCCTCTTCGCTAAAATCTATTGCTTCGGCAATCCAGCCAAGAGTTGCCGCATAAACCGCGTTTCTTCCTTCGGCCTCGCATAGAAAAAGAATTTTTCCCGGTGTTAAATTTTCAATTTCCTGTTTTAAAAACTCATTTGGTTCTTTTCCGTATACATATTCCGATTTGGAAAATCGTTCATTCCAGAATTGGCTCATATATTTTTCTTTTTTCTGTAAACTTAGTATTGATGAAACTAAATCACCAATACAATTTGTTATTCATTTAGATATTTTTGTGCAAACATTTTTGAGATTATATGATCAACACTGAAAAAATAATTATCGTTGGGGACCGGGTGCTTGTTCGGCCCGAAGAGAATATGAACAAAACAACAACCGGGCTGTATCTTCCTCCAGGTGTTTATGAAAAAGAAAAGGTTCAGGGCGGTTATGTAATAAAATCGGGTCCCGGTTATCCTATTGGTTTACCGACAGATGACGATGAGCCATGGAAATAAAAAAAGTCAATTAAATATATCCCACTGCAGGCAAAGGAGGGAGATTTCGCAATCTTCCTTCGAAAAGATGCCATCGAAGTTGAAATAGAGCAGCAGAAACTTGTTATTGTTCCTCAGAGTTCTATTCTAATGCTTTACAGGGATGATGATTTACTTAGCTGAGTGAATCAGAATTAATATACTCTTGCGGCATCGACTCGTTTATTAAAAGGAATTCCATTGGAAGAACAACTAAAAGAATATATAAATAACTACGAACAAAATGTTGTTGATCTGAGCAGAGAAACTTCATTATCATATTTCAACGCATCAATCAGCGGTAATCCTGAAGATTATCGACGGTGTTCCGAACTTCAGTTAAAATTGAATAAAATATACGCGGACCGGGATGCATTCAATAAACTAAAAGAATTTAAAATCTCTGATTCTATTAAGGATCCAATACTAAAACGTCAGCTCGAATTAATATACAATTCCTTCGAGGCAAATCAATTTGATGAAGATATTCTTGAAAAGATAATAGAGCTCTCTACAAAGATTGAGGAGAAGTTTTCAACTTTCCGTGCCGAGGTAAATGGGGCCCGTATAACAGATAATCAAATTGATGAGCTCCTTGAAAAATCTATTAATCAAAAAGAATTAGAACTCGCCTGGAGAGCTTCAAAGAATATTGGGGCGGAAGTTGCCGGTGATGTTTTAACGCTTGTAAAACTTAGAAACACTGCAGCACAACAACTTGGTTATAAAAATTATCATCAAATGAGCCTTTCGCTAAGCGAACAGAGTTCTGATGAAATAGAAACTTTATTTGACGAGCTGGACGATTTAACACGCGGTAGTTTTGCAATCCTGAAAAACGAAATTGATTCCTTTCTTGCCGATAAAAATAAAATCAGATTAGAAGATCTGCGCCCTTGGCATTATGAAGATAAGTTTTTTCAGCAGGGCCCTAAAATTTATAAGGTTGATTTTGATTCTTTCTTCGCAGATAAAAACATAGAACAAATAACAAAAGATTATTTTACCGGTCTTGGGCTGAATATTGATGATCTAATATCTAAAAGTGATTTGTATGAAAAGCCGGGCAAATATCAACATGCTTACTGCACTCATATCGACAAAAAAGGTGATGTTCGCGTGGTTTGTAATATAAAACCAAACCATCGATGGATGGCAACAATGCTTCATGAATTTGGTCATGCTGCTTACGATAAATATATTAACATGAATTTGCCCTGGACGCTCCGAGAACCTGCTCATATTTTTGTCACAGAAGCCATTGCAATGATGTTTGGAAGGCTGGCATCTTCTCCAGACTGGCTTATAGATGTTGCAGGGATAAATGAAAATGAATTACAAAAAATTCAATCATCGTGTCATAAATCTTTACGCGTTGAGCAGCTTGTATTTTCCCGCTGGGTTCAAGTAATGTACCGTTTCGAAAAAAGTATGTATGAAAATCCTGAACAAGACTTAAATTCTCTCTGGTGGAATCTGGTTGAAAAATATCAATTGATAAAAAAACCAGCTGGAAGAAACGAACCCGATTGGTCGGCTAAAATACATATTGCTCTCTACCCTGCTTATTATCACAATTACATGCTGGGTGAATTACTTGCTTCGCAACTTTATCATCACCTAACCACAAAGGTCTCTGATACGCTTATTAATTGCAATCGCATTGGCAAATTCTTAATCGAAAGTTATTTTTCTCCTGGGGCACTCTTTAATTGGAAAGATTTGATTTATAATGTGACCGGAGAAAGCCTGTCTTCAAAATATTATACCGGACAATTCGTGAAAACCCCCTAAGTCACAAAGACGCGACTTATAATGTCTACAATCTAAATGTTTAAAAACACTCAACATATCGCTAGAACATCTGCGTTTTTAGTCAATCATACTTGTCTTAAACCTAGGTGCTCTGGTGAAAATTCCTTTTTATATGCAATCCAACGTTTATGGTCTTCCGTTTCTAATTTTTGAGCGGTTCCGTTAGCTGATTCATTTGTCAACAAAAGAACAGAATTAAGAACAATTTAATTGACTTAAACACAACCATAATTAAAATAAATAATTCTCTTGCTTATAATTCCAAAATATCGTTATTTAATTCAAACGAAATTGACTTAAATGAAAATCCAATCGTTACCGCCTATTCCAAAAATCAAGATTGATTCCGAATCCCTCAACTTACTTAATGAAATTGATAAAAAACTCGCCAGAATTGATGGGTGCTGTTTAATGGATTCTGATGGCTTTACCATTGATCTCCTCAAAATACGCGAGGGATTAAGTTCTGTGGCAATAGATTATCCTATTGACACTATTACCGAGCTTTCAAAGATTTATCAATCAGCATCAACCTCCCAAGCCCTTTTAATTGATTATAAAAACTCGATTATACTCGGGGAAAAGTTGATAAAAAATAGCTCTGCAATAACTCACGCTCTTGAATCTATCCACAAAGAATTACTGAAAGGAAAAAATCCTTCTGCTGGTCTTTTCAGAACCGGATGCGTCTGGATAAACGATAGCGCGATATCTAAAGAAGAATCGAAATTTATCGCTCCCGATGATGAAGAAATAATTCCGATGATAATTGATTTGGAAAATTATATAGCTGGTGATGTTTCCTACCCGGCGGCAATCAATGCGGGTTTAATTCATGCTCAATTTGAAATGATTCATCCGTTTCAATCGCACAATGGACTTGTAGGCAGAATTCTGATTCAGCTTTATTTATTATTAAAGAAAAAATTATCTTTTTCGGTTTTACAATTATTCAACAGTTTACACAAAAGCAGGGGTGAGTATTTTGACCGCCTTGAGGATTTGGAAAATAATAATAATTGGAGCGGGTGGACAAAATTTTTTCTAGAAACCATTAACGATGCTGCTTCAGAAACACTTTGGCTATTTCAAAAAATATTCAGGCAAAGGGATAGCGATTTAAAACTTCTTCTTGAAAAATCATTTGTTTCAACTGCTTCCATTAACCTGCTCAACTATATAACAAAGGCTCCTATTTTTTCTATTCCTCTTGTTACCTCGAAGCTTGGATACACGAAGCAAACTATGAATCTTCTTATCAAAAAATTTGAAGAGGAAAAAATAATAACCGAAATTTCGGGAAAACAACGATACAGGACATATTTTTATAAAGCTTTGGTAGATACATTATTACATAATTAAAACCATAAAAGGAGAATAGTTATGAAACTAGTAAACGAATTTAAAACCTTTGCCATGAAAGGCAATGTTGTTGATATGGCTGTTGGTATCATCATCGGTGCGGCTTTTGGAGGTATTGTAAGTTCATTGGTTAACGATGTTATTATGCCGCCGATTGGCGCTTTAATTGGCGGGATAGATTTCAGCAGTCTTTCTGTTAAAATTCCAAGTCCGCTTACTCCCGATAAACCCGTTATGATTCTATATGGAAAATTTCTTAATACAGTAATCAATTTTATAATTGTAGCATTCGCAATTTTTCTTTTAGTAAAAGGAATGAATAGTTTAAAGAAAAAAGAGGAAGAAATAAAAACAGCTGCGCCTTTAGCGCCAAAAGAAGAGGTTGTTCTTTTAAGGGAAATAAGAGATTTGTTAGGAAAGAAATAAAAGAGGCCCCCTGCGGGGCTTTTTTATAATTCCAAATTAAGCTTAACTGGTTCTTGTTTTTTAATTATAATGGGAATAAGAATAGCAACAACAAAAGATGCTGCTCCTAAATAAACAAATATATTTCCAACAATGTAATCATAATCAAGTAAACCAATTTCCCCAAGCAGGTAATGCCAATCGTGATAAACTTTGTTCCCGCCCAATAAATGTAGAGCCTGGTTTCTTGCGTCTGCTGCGTACACACTAATATTTAAGAAATTTTCTCCAAGCCAGACCAAAAATATTTGAGTAGCAAATTTATTTTTTCTAAAAAAATAATACACCACAAACATTGATGGGATAATTATCTGCATTAGAGTTCCCCCAAGAGCATAAATATATTTTCCAAAGAAACTAAAAACACCATGCCCCCCTTCATGAATAAGTAAATTAAGGTAATCAATGAAATGATAGCTGCCAACAGTAAGAAAAAGATAAATTGTTAAAGGCAGCAATACAATTGAACCAATCCATAATTTAATGTTTTCTAATAAAAACATTTTTTCGGAAATCAAATTTAATTTCACTCTTCAAACATTTTTCTTAACTGATTTATTTCGTTATTTATTCCAAGGCAGACCATCAATTTTATTCTTGCTTTCTGCCCATTAAGATAATCTGAGAAAATAACACCTAGTTCCTTTAACCATTTGCCTGCGCCAGGATAACCATAAATACTTAGCGTTTCGCCAGCGGGGCATCTTGATACAAGAACAACAGGAATGTTTTTCTCTACTACATACTTTATTCCTTCAAAAACTTCCGGGGGAACATTTCCAACCCCCATGGCTTCCACCACCAGTCCGCTTACATTACTATCTGCGCTGAACCGGAAAAATTTATCATTCATTCCTTTATAAACTTTTATTAGATCTACATTAGTGTTTATTTTCTCGGCGTCAAACGATTCAAGTTTTCTGGGCAGCCTGTTAAACCACACTCTTCCTTTTTCAACAAAACCCAGAGAGCCAAAATCAAGGCTATGAAAAGTTTCTATATCTTCTGTATGAGTTTTTGTTACTTCGCTAGCAGCATTAATCTCCCCATTTAAACAAACCAGCACGCCAATTTTTTTACTATTGGGATTATTAATTATATGAATTGCGTCGACAAGATTTCTGGGACCATCCCAATCTGGTTCAGAGCTTGTTTTCATTGCACCAATTACTACTATTGGTTTTTCTGTTTTAACAGTTAAATCCAAAAAATAAGCTGTTTCTTCTAGTGTATCGGTACCATGTGTTACAATAATTCCATCAACATCGTTTTGATTTATGAACGACTGGATCATTTTTGAAAGGTCCAGCATTTTTTCCGGTGTCATATGAGGTCCGGGATAATTCCCATATTCATAAATAGATATATTCGCAAGTCCTTTTGCGTCGGGAATCATTTTAATTAGTTGTTCGCCATGAAAAAATGGAACGGCTGATTTTGTCGTTTCATCAATTTTCATTGAAAACGTTCCGCCGGTAAAGACAATCAATATATTTTTCATTTTTGCCTTATATCAAGTTACTTTTTGATTACAGATCAAAATTAAACTCTTGTCGGTTACAAAAAAAATCAAAAAATATTTTCTTATTATAGAAAAAAAATAATTTGCTTGATTGGCCGCCAAAACATATTTTGCTCGCCCTTCATTACAGGGAATTAGGTGTGTTAACAACTTGTGGATAATTTTAATTTGTGAAACGTTTCACAAATTAATTAAGCCCAAATATTGATTTTATTTTAGTGGTTGTTGTGTTTGTTAAAAATAATTTTATCGTCTAATTCGTTTATTTACAACGGGTTAAAAACCCGGATTAATGTTAATAAGATGTTGATAGTTAACTGTGTATATCTGAAAACAAAGTTTTTTTCCCCTCTTTTGATAGGGTTTTGGGTTTCTTTATTGTGGATAAAATAATTACTTCAGCCGAAAAGATTCAAATAGAAAAAGACGCTAAAGATATTTGGAAAGAGTGTTTAAGTTTTATAAAGGAAAACGTTCCTTTTATAACTTACAATACCTGGTTCCTTCCAATTAAACCTTCCGAATTTGATGGTTTAACACTTAAGGTGTTTGTGCCAAATAATTTCTTTATAGAATGGATTGAAGAGCATTATAATACTCTCATAAACAGAACCGTTACTCAGGTTCTTGGTGATGGAGGAAAACTTCTATATGTAATTTTGGAAGAGAAAGAACAACATGATCAAGAAAAGACTCAAGCAAAAACAGAACAAACAAAACCTGTTGCAGCCGCAAATCCTTTGCCGCAGAAAGAATTTGAATCAGGATTAATACCAAGATACACGTTTGATAATTTTATTAAGGGTGAGGGTAATCAGCTTGCACGCGCCGCATCTTTTGCTGTTGGAGAAAATCCCGGGCAGACTTCATTTAATCCGCTTTTTATTTATGGAGGTGTGGGGCTTGGCAAAACTCATTTAATTCATTCTATCGGAAACAAAATACTCGAAAAATCCCCCGAAAAAAGAGTGATTTATTTATCATCAGATGCATTCACAGTAGAGTTTGTTGAAGCAATACAAGCAAACACTGTAAATGATTTTTCTAATTTTTACAAAAGCATGGATGCGCTGATAATAGATGATATTCAGTTTTTGGTTGGTAAAGAAAAAACTCAGGATTTATTCTTCCACATTTTTAACACACTACATCAAAGCGGAAAACAAATTATTCTTTCGAGCGACAGACCGCCAAAAGATTTGAAGGGATTAAGCGACCGTTTGGTTTCAAGATTTTTGTGGGGATTACAGACCGACATACAGCCGCCAGATCTGGAAACAAGAATTGCTATTTTAACAAACAAGAGTAAATCATACGGAATTAATTTATCTAGAGAAATTCTAGAATATATTGCTCTTAATATTACCTCGAATATTAGAGAACTTGAGGGGTGTCTTGTTAAACTTCTGGCAAACGCTTCACTAACTTCAATAGATATCAATTTTGAACTTGTTAAGAAAACTGTTCGTGAAGTATCAACCAACAAACAAGTGAATGTTTCTATTGAGTCTATAACAAAAGCTGTCTGTGAATATTTTGAAATAGAAGAAAATAAGTTGAGAGAAAAAAACAGGCGCAAAGAAGTTGTCCTTGCCCGCCAGATTGCAATGTTTTTATCCAAACAGCTTACAAAATCTTCTCTAAAAACAATCGGATTACATTTTGGGGGACGGGATCATTCTACTGTGATTCATGCACAATCTTCTATTGAAGATGCTATTAAAACTGATTTCAAACTAAAAGAAACAATTGATTCAATAAAAAGCAAAGTTGAATTAACAGCTGCATAACTTATTAACATTTTATGTTAATAAAGTGTGTGTTTGTGGTTAATTCTTTGTTTATAAAAAGTTTTTATTAACCCGGGTAATGATAACTGAATTTTATAAACACATAACCAACATTAAGGAAATAGAAAAACCTTTATTAAAATTCAAAAAAGAGAACATTCTTGTTATATCAACATATCCACATTCTTATTATTATATCATATAAAGTACTATACTATATATATTAATAATATGGTGTGTGTATTTGTGGATTAAATTGAAGTTCGTATCTGTTTTTGATATTTTTCGATGCCACTTGGAGAATAATTATGGAATTCAAAGTAAACAGCAAAGAGTTAGAAAAACTTCTCGCAAAAATTATTCCTGCTGTTCCAACAAGAACACCAATGCCAATCCTTGAAAATTTTCTGTTTGAAGTAAAGGATGGACAATTAACAATTTATGCGACTGACTTAGAGATTTCATTAAAATCCTCTTTGAATATTGTTACAGAAGAAAATATAAAAATGGTTGTTCCAGCTCGTTTGCTTTATGATATTGTTCGGTCGTTAAAAGACACAACAATTCATTTTAAGCTGATGGCTAACAGAAAAATCAATCTCGTTACAGATGCAGGTAAATATACAATCAGCTACCTTGATGCAGATGAGTTTCCGGAAATTCCATCTTTAAGTGCCGATAAAGATATAAACGAAGTATCAATCAATGGTATTGATTTGCGAAACTCATTTGAGCGCGGTTCTTTCGCGATGAGTAAAGAGGAAATGCGTCCCGCTATGATGGGAACGCTTTTCGAATTTACAAACGACGGATTACGCTTTGTTACCACCGACGGACACAGACTAGTAAATATGCTTAATAAAAATGTTAAAGCTGCTTTCAATCAACAATATGTTGTTCCGGAAAGAGCTGTATCGGTTCTCACAAAAATTTTAGATGAAAAAGATGTTAAGATATACATGACAAAAACATATCTTTCTTTTAAGCTGAACGATATTGAACTGATTACAAGATTGATTGCACAGAAATACCCTGATTATGCTAGCGTGATTCCACTTGAAAATGAATTTTTAATGAAAGTAAATACAAAAGAAATACACGATGCAATAAAAAGAATGATGTTGTTTTCAACATCAAGTACACGCAGAGTAAAATTTTCAATTAACAAAACCTCTCTGGAAATTTCTGCTGAGGATTTGGATATTGGAGCAAGCGGAGAAGAAAAAGTCGATTGTTCTTACAGTGGTGATGAATTAGAAATTGGTTTTAATTCAGCATACGTAAACGATGTTTTGAATCATTTAACTGCAGAAGAAGAAATTACTTTCAAACTTCATTCGCCGACAAAAGCAGTGATTATTGAGCCGGTTCAGAAAAAAGAAAATTTAGATTTACTTATGCTTTTGATGCCGGTACGTTTGAATACATAAAATGGTTCTTAAACAAATCGAATTGTTAAACTTTAGACTGCATAAAAACACATCGCTGGATTTTTCCGAAAAGTTAAACCTTATCATCGGCGGAAACGGGCAGGGAAAGACGTCGATTTTAGAGGCAATTTATTATTTGTGTACAACCAAAAACTTGAACATGGCAAGTGAAAACGATGCTGTTTCTTTTGGTGAATCGTTCTTTGATGTAAAAGGATATTGTCAGGATTTAACATCTAACAAAACAAGAATTTTTTTTGATTCCAGAAAGAACAAAAAAAATTATTACCTTGACGACAAACAGATTTCCAATTCTTCAGAAGTAATCGGAAAATTTCCGGTTGTTGCACTAATTCAATCCGATCATGCAATAACATTAGGGGCGCCTGCAGATAGAAGGAGATTCGTTGATTCTGTAATTTCCCAGGCGAGTCATACGTATCTTGAAATTCTTCTTGAGTATAATAAAACTCTCCGTCAGCGATCATCGCTTTTATGGAGAATTAAGGAGAGCGGAGATGCATCTTTGTATGAGCAGCTTGAAGCATGGACAGAATCACTTATAAATACCGGCTCGGAAATAATTAGACACAGAATTAGTTTTGTTAATGAGTTTAATGAATATTTAATAAAAGCATATAATCAGATTGTAGAGAATAAAGAATCACCAAAGATTGTTTATGATTCGATTCCTGAA
The DNA here is from genome assembly GCA_027347805.1 of Ignavibacteria bacterium. Lineage (GTDB taxonomy): Bacteria > Bacteroidota > Ignavibacteria > Ignavibacteriales > Melioribacteraceae > Stygiobacter. The sequence goes on from DAIEQP010000421.1 coordinate 20,360, forward strand.
ATAGAAATAGAAAAAGTTGAAGAAAAGTTTAGAGAAGAATTGCTAAAAAACAGTGCTGATGAATTACGCCGCGCAATGAATTTAGTAGGTCCTCATAGAGACGATTTTGTTTTTTACATCAACGATATGGAACTTAAGAGATTCGGATCACAAGGGCAGCACAAAACATTTCAGATTGCACTGCGGTTCGGACAATTCTTTTTTATAAAAGATAAAATTGGAAGAACACCAATTTTTTTAATGGATGATGTTTTCGGCGAACTTGATTCTTACCGTGCCGGAAGAATAAGCGAACATGTTTCTTCAATTGGGCAAACTTTTATTACAATGACTGATTTAACGAGAACCGAGGAACTTAATCTTGCCGAGGGGAACGTTTTAATTAAAATAGAAAATGGCACAGCATCATACGTCCGCTAAAATTAGTTTTAGAACAATCACCGAAGTGATTGAAAAAGAAAAGGAATTTGAAAAACTCCGGGAGACTTTAAATAATTATAATGTAGTTGATGAGTTTGGAAAAATATTTCCTGAGTTAGCTTTAATTGCAAAAGCAGTCAAACTAGAAAAGAAAAATCTTTTTTTAAAAGTTGAAAACTCGGTTTGGAAAAGCGAGCTTAATTTTCAGAAAACAATTTTAATAGAGAAAATAAACAAGTATTTCGGAAACGAAGTTATAAAATCAATAAAATTTTTGTAGGAATAGGATTAAGCAGTATGGCAAAAGAAAACGAAACACAAAAATCGAATTACACCGCCAGTAGTATTAATGTTTTAAAAGGTCTCGAGGCTGTTCGCAAACGACCAGCAATGTATATCGGGGATGTTGGCTCTCGCGGACTTCACCACCTTATTAATGAAGTTGTAGACAATGCTATCGACGAAGCTTTGGCCGGCTATAACGACCGCGTTATAGTCACAATTCATAAAGACGGAAGTTGTTCGGTAGAAGATAAGGGGCGCGGTATTCCGGTTGATATTCACCCAACAGAAAAAGTATCTGCCCTTGAAGTTGTAATGACCGTTCTACATGCCGGTGGTAAGTTTGATAAAAATTCTTATAAAGTTTCCGGCGGTTTGCATGGTGTTGGTGTTTCGGTTGTAAATGCCTTATCGGAATGGTGTAAAGTAGAAGTTAAGCTTAACGGAAAAATTTATTTCCAGGAATACAAACAGGGCGTTCCCAAAGCACCGGTTAAACAAATCGGCACTTATAAAAGCGAGACATCAGGAACAAAAGTAACATTCAAACCTGATAAAGAAATTTTCAAAACAACAAAATTTCATTTTGATACTGTTGCGGAAAGATTACGAGAACTCGCTTACTTAAACAAAGAAGTAACGATGACACTAAAGGATGAAAATGATGGCCAGGAAGAAGTTTATAAATTCAAAGGCGGTTTAATTGACTTTGTAAAATATCTTGATGAAAACCGTTCTCCACTTCACAAACCGATTTTTATTGAAGGAGAAAAAGATAACGTTCCGGTGGAAATATCATTTGAATATTCTGATTCATATAGCGAAAATATTCATACATATGTAAACAATATTAATACAATCGAAGGCGGAACACATCTTGTTGGTTTTAGAACAGCGTTAACAAGAACGTTTAATAATTATGCCTCTAAAAATGGGTTGATAAAAGAGAACAGCAAAATCAATTTAACTGGCGATGATTATAAGGAAGGATTAACCGCTGTAATTTCAGTTAAAGTTATGGAACCTCAGTTTGAAGGACAGACTAAAACCAAACTTGGTAACAGCGAAGTTAAATCTGCCGTCGAAACATTGGTCGGTGAAAAATTAGCCGAATTCCTTGAAGAGAATGGCTCAACAGCAAAAAAGATTTTTGAAAAATGTATGCGTGCTGCAGAAGCACGCGAAGCTGCACGTAAAGCCCGCGAATTAGTGAGAAGAAAAAATGCACTCGATTCTATGCACTTACCCGGCAAACTTGCGGATTGTTCAATCAACGATCCCGAGCATTGTGAAATTTATATTGTTGAAGGTGATTCGGCTGGCGGATCTGCAAAACAGGGGCGCGATAGAAGATTCCAGGCAATTCTTCCTATTAAAGGAAAAATTCTAAACGTTGAAAAAGCTAAGATTAATAAAATTCTTGAGAACCAGGAAATTCAAGCAATGATTTCTGCTATTGGCGCAGGAATCGGAGAAGATTTTGATTCGGAAAAATCACGATACGGAAAAATTATTTTAATGACCGATGCCGACGTAGATGGAAGCCATATTCGAACGCTGCTTTTAACATTTCTTTACAGACACATGAAAGATTTAATTACATCAGGTAAAGTTTATATTGCGCAGCCGCCTCTTTATAAAATCAAAAAAGGAAAAGAAGAACTATACGCATTTGACGAGGAAGAGAGAGATAAAATTCTGAAACGCTTTAAGGGTGGAAAGGACGAAAAAATTGTTGAAGTTGAAGAAGGCGAAGAAACCGAAGGCGGCGAACAGCAAATTAAAGGAATAGTTATTTCTCGCTACAAAGGGTTGGGAGAAATGAATCCTGAACAATTGTGGTCAACAACAATGAATCCCGAAACAAGAACAGTTTTGCAGGTTAATGTTGAAAGCGCAGCAGCGGCAGATAAAATTTTTGAGACTTTAATGGGAGATGCTGTAGAACCACGAAGAGACTTTATTGAGAAACATGCTAAGTATGCAAACCTGGATGTTTAGTTAAATTTTGATCTTAACCATGGTTTTGTTTTTGATCGGTAAATGTGGATCAAGATGATGATTAATTGAAAGATCAAGAGACGCAAGTTTTATGAACGATAAATCAACATATGAGCACAAGGTTTTAGATTATGCCAGAAAAGATTTTTCGGCGCTGAACAAAAACCTTAATGTTGATGAAGCCCTAAAGAAGATACGATACGAAGGAATAGGTGAAAGAATAGTTTATTTCTACGTTGTTGACGACGAACAAAAACTTGTTGGCGTATTGCCCACAAGAAGATTATTAATCGGGAAAGCTGAGCAGAAGCTTGAAGAAATAATGGTTAAACGAGTTGCTGCACTGCCGGCTTCTTCAACGGTTTATGATGCATTGGAGTTTTTCGCCACATATAAATTTTTAGCATTCCCCGTTGTGGATGCTGAACGAAAGATACTAGGAATAGTTGATGTAAATCTTTTTACTGATGAATTGCTTGAAGAAAAAGATTCTGATGAAGAGGAAGATGCAAAACCGGTTGCTTATGATGCAATCTTTGAAACAATAGGTTTTCGAATTAGTGAAATAAAAAACGCTTCTCCTTTTAAAGCATGGAGAATTAGGTTGCCCTGGTTGATAGCAACTGTAACAAGCGGTACAATTTGTGCTTTGCTAACCGGAATGTTTGAGACAACTCTTGCAGAGAGTTTAATAATTGTGTTCTTTTTTACTTTGGTTTTGGGACTTGGTGAAAGCGTTAGCATTCAATCCATGACAGTTACAATACAGATGATGCACTCGGCAAAACCAACATTAAAATGGTTTCTTAAAAATCTTTATAAGGAAGTGCAGACCTCTTTAATGCTGGGATTAAGTTGCTCAATAATTGTAGCCGCAGTAGTTATTGTCTGGAAAAATGATTTTGTCGCAGCAATTGTAATTGCGCTGAGTATTGTTCTTATACAAATAATTGCATCCGTGTGGGGTTTGGGTGTTCCGGCTTTGCTTCACAGAACAAAGCTTGATCCAAAAATTTCTGCCGGACCAATTACGCTTGCGCTTACAGATATTTGCACAATACTGTTTTACTTTGGTATAGCGACATTGATTTTGTAAACTTTGATCCTATCTCTGATACGATCAGAGAGAGAACAAAAAAGAAAAATTTTTATAACAACATATAAAGCAGAAAATTATTTATGACCACAATTTTCGAAAAAGTAGTACCTGTATCATTAGAAGAAGAAATGAAAACCTCATACATCGATTATGCAATGAGCGTTATTGTTGCACGCGCCTTACCCGATGTAAGAGATGGACTAAAACCGGTTCACCGCAGAGTATTGTTTGGAATGCATGAACTTGGTCTTGCACACAACAAACCATATAAAAAATCTGCACGTATCGTGGGAGAGGTTCTCGGTAAATATCATCCGCATGGCGATAGTGCTGTTTACGATACAATGGTAAGAATGGCGCAGGAATGGTCTCTTCGATATCCGCTTGTTGATGGACAGGGAAACTTTGGATCAATAGATGGCGATAGCCCCGCGGCAATGCGTTACACTGAAGCCCGCCTGGCTAGAATGGCAGATGAAATGCTTCGCGATCTTGATAAAAACACTGTAGACTTCGGACCCAATTTCGATGATTCGCTTCAGGAACCATTAGTTATGCCCTCCTACCTGCCGAATCTTTTGGTAAACGGAGGAAGCGGAATTGCTGTTGGTATGGCAACAAATATTCCTCCTCATAATTTGTGCGAAGTTGTTGATGGTTTGGTGTTGATGATTGATAATCCGAAAGTGAAACCGGAAGAATTGATGAAGATTATCAAGGCACCCGATTTTCCTACAGGCGGAATTATTTATGGTTACGATGGCGTAAAAGAAGCATACTTAACCGGAAGAGGAAGAGTTGTAATTCGCGCTAAAGCAAACATCGAAACGTTAAAGAATGATAGAGAAAATATTATTATTTCCGAACTACCTTACCAGGTGAACAAAGCGGCACTGATTGAAAAAATAGCCGAACTGGTTCGCGATGGAAAACTCGAAGGAATCTCAAACATACGCGACGAAAGCGACCGTGACGGTATGCGCGTTGTTATAGAAACAAAACGAGACGGACAACCGGCAGTTATTCTTAATAATCTTTTCAAACACACATCAATGCAGGTTACGTTCGGCGTGATTATGCTCGCGCTTGTTAACGGTGCGCCAAAAGTTTTAACTCTTCAGCAAATGATGGAACATTTTCTTGATCACAGGATGGATGTTCTTATCCGCAGAACTAAATTTGATTTGGATGCTGCAGAACGCAGAGCCCACATTTTAGAAGGCTACATCATTGCGCTTGATAATATTGACGAAGTAATTCAGACAATTAAAAAATCGCGTGATACCGAAACAGCAAAAACAAACTTGATGCGCAAGTTCAAACTGAGTGAAATTCAAGCAAAAGCAATTCTTGATATGAGATTGCAGCGTCTCACCGGTCTTGAAAGAAAGAAAATTGAAGACGAATACAAAGAAGTAATTAAGTTAATTCAGAAACTGAAAGCGATTCTTGGAAGCGAGAAGTTGAGAAAACAAATTATCAAGGATGAACTTCTTCTTTTAAAAGAAAAATATGGCGATGAAAGAAGAACAGAAATTATCCGTGACTTCAAAGAATTTTCTCTTGAAGATACTATTGCCGAAGAAGATGTTGTTGTTACAATTTATCACGCAGGATTTATCAAACGCTTTCCTGTTAGCGGATACAGAAGACAGGGTCGCGGAGGCAAGGGTGTAACCGGCGCAGGTACACGAGAAGAAGATTTTATTGAACACATGTTTGTTGCCTCAACGCATCATTACATTATGTTCTTTACCGATAAAGGAAAATGCTATTGGCTGAAAGTTCACGAAATTCCAGAAGGCGGACGAGCGACAAAAGGAAGATCGATTCTTAACTTAATTGAAAAAGATAAAGAAGAAAAGATAACAGCTTTTGTAACCGTTAAAGAATTTGTTGATGATAAATTTATTGTAATGGTTACAGAGCAGGGAACAATAAAGAAAACAGTTCTCTCTGCTTATTCAAATATTCGCCGCGGAGGAATTCTTGCGATTAACCTTTCAGGTTCCGATCGCCTTGTTGAAGCGAAGCTTAGTGAAGGCAACAATGATATTATTATTGGAACAAAAGAAGGAATGGCTATTCGCTTTAACGAAAAAGATGTTCGCGATATGGGAAGAACTGCAACGGGTGTTCGCGGAATTAATCTTGGAAAGAAAGATGTTGTTATAGGAATGATAGTTGTTCGCAACGCAACAACATTAATGGTTGTTACCGACAGAGGATTTGGTAAGCGTTCCGAGATAGATGATTATAGAATTACCCGACGCGGTGGTAAAGGAGTTATTACTGTTAAAACTTCCGATAAAAATGGTAAGATGATAGCAATGAAAGAAGTAAATGACGGCGATGAATTAGTTATTATTACAACAGGCGGCATGGTATTGCGCCAGTCTGTAAGCGAACTTCGTGTGATGGGAAGAAATACACAGGGTGTAAGATTGATACGCCTCGGCGATAAAGATGAAATTGCAGATATCGCACGCGTAATTCCTGAAGAGGATGAAGAATAACAATAATATGAGAGGCGCTTTAAGCGCCTCTTTCGTTTATATAGAAATTAAAAACTCCAGCTAACTCCAAGCGTAGGAATTAAACCAAACAATTTATTCATATCAACTTTTAGATTGCCCGCATTATCATAAGTGTATTTGTAGGAAAGAATATTTTCTCTCCCGAATAAATTTAGGACATCAATATAAACCAAAAGCGGATTCTTGAATAGAGAAAATTCTTTGCTGATTCGTAAATCAACTCTTTCATATGCGGGATAGTGATCAGTGTTTTTATCACCGCTAATCCACTTATAATATCCGGCTTTTTGATCCCACAATGCAGTTGAAGGCGTGAAGGCATAACCGCTTCCATAAAATCCACGAATGCTGAGCTCCCACGTCTCGAATAATTTGTAATCTATGACGGCAGAAAAAGTATGACGTTGGTCTGT
>DAIEQP010000424.1 GCA_027347805.1 Ignavibacteria bacterium
AGGCGGAGCCGTGATGGGAAATTTAATCAATATTATTTCCTACAATTTACCCAATGATTATTATGATACTTATCCATCCAAACTGAGAGGACTTTCAACCAAAGACATTCAGGATGCCGCAAAGAAAGTTGTATACCCGAATAATCTTGTTTGGGTGGTTGTGACAGACAAGTCAAAAGTTGAAGCTGGAATAAAAGACTTCGGCTACGAGGTAAATTATATTGATGGAGATGGAAATTTGATAAAGTGATTTTGAAATTAAGGTAAAACAAAAAGCCCCGCGTTGCGGGGCTTTTTTTTAATTTACTTTTACAAGATGAGGATTAATTTTTTCAACGAGATGAGATTTTGGAACTGCTCCAATTACTGCATCAACCAATTTTCCATTTTTGAAAATTCCTAAAGTTGGAATACTTCTAATTCCGTACTGAGCAGACACACCAAAATTTTCGTCAGTATTAACTTTTACAACTTTTAATTTTCCGGCAAGATCAGTAGCTATTTCTTCAACAACAGGGGCTACCATTCTGCATGGTCCGCACCAAGGCGCCCAGAAATCAACAAGCACCGGAGTATCCGACTGCAAAACTTCCTGCTGAAAATTTGAATCTGTTCCAACCACAACATTATTCATTTTATTTTCCTTTCTAATTAATTTATTCACTAACCATTTGATGAATAAACAAAAGAAAGGATTCAGGAATTCCCTAAAAAAAGAGCGGCTTGTAACCGCTCTCTTTAATATTCATTATCAGTTTGTTACAGGCTTGGCATCTTTATCAAGAAGAACAGGATCGCCCAATCCAAGATCTTTTAATTTATCGAATTGAGTTGCTTTATCACCAACTATAACATAAACCAATTTATCAGGTTGAATAAACCGTTGTGCAAGTTTTGCATGTTCTTCAGGTGTCATTTTTTTAACAACTGCTTCACGCTGCTTCACAAAATCGAGTGGTAAATTGTTGTTTACCATTGTCTGAAGCATCATCGAAAGCTGCATTAAAGTTTCAAACCTTCCCGAGTTACTTTTCACCAAAGTGCTTTTTACCTGTTCAAGATCTTCTTTGGAAATTCCATCTCGGTATTTTTTTATTTCATCCCTGAAAATTTGAGTTGCTTCATGTGTTGCATTTGCCTGAATTGCTGATGAAGCTAAAAATTGTCCTGCCAAAGTTGTTCCGCTGAATGTTGACCTTGCGCCATAAGTAAATGATTTCTTTTCGCGAAGTATCATGTTAAGTATCCCATTGAAATCTCCACCAAGTCTATGATTTATAACCACGGCTTTATAAAAATCAGGGTCGGCAGAACTTAAGCCGGCATGCCCGACAAAAATCTGCGATTGCTTTGCTTTAGGAACATCAACAAAATAAATTCCTGGTTTTGCAGAACCTTCTGCTTTTAACTGTGGAATTTTAACTTCTTTTACTTTCCAATCTTTTAATCCATTAAATAACGCTAAGGCTTTTTCTTTTGCTATATCACCAACAACTGTAATCTTTGCAACTGATGAACCAAAATTTTGTTCATAATATTTTTTCAAATCATCGATTGTTATTTTTTCAACGGATTTTATTGTTCCCGCTGGTTCATTTGCAAGAACATTCTGGCTTCCATAAACAAGTTTTGCAAACACATTATTTGCAATTGATATCGGAGCGCTTTCATTTCTTTTTAACTGTTCTATTGTTTGACTTTTAGCAAGCGCAAATTCTTTTTCATCCCAGCGTGGTTCATAAATCATTTCTTTTGCGAGTTCAAAAGCTTCTTTTAATTTGCTTGAAAGACATCCGACATTAATTGTAATATTCTCGGTCCCTCCCATAACAATTATATTGGCGCCCAAGTCCTGAATTGCTTCGCGCAGTTCTACCGGAGTCTTTGTTTTGGTTCCTTCATTCATCATACGTGCTGTTAATGAGGCAACACCAATTTTATCAGCATTATCCAGCAGCATTCCTCCATTTACAATAATTGAAAACTGAACAAGAGGAAGTTCGCTTTGTTTGATTCCATAAACCGGTATTCCATTTACAGTTTTGTCTTTCCAAATCTTGGGCGGATTTACAGCTGGATCCGGTCCTTTAACTGGTTCTTTTGTTCTATCAATCTTTGATGGAATTGGTTCATATTTGGCATTTACAATTTCTTTTTTCTTTGTCCCCTGTTTCTCAATTGATTCTTCCTGTACAATCCAATGTTTTGAGTTGCTGGCAGCTAAATCTGCTTTTCCTTTGGGAACTATGCTTGTGAGAAGATAATTTTGCCCCTTGATGAATTTGTTATAAACTCTCCAGATATCATCTTTTGTAATACTCATTCTATTTTCGAAATCAATTGACATGAAATCTGGCGAACCGGCAAAAATATTATAATCGCCTAACCGCATTGCTTTACCAAGCACGCTTGCACTCTGGTTATAGAAATTATATTCTATGCCAGCTTTTTGTCTTTCAACATCTTTATCAGTGAATCCTTCTTTTTCAAATCTGGCAAAAGCTTCTTTTAATGCAGCTTCAACATCATCCAGTTTGACATTTGGAAAAGCAGTAATTGTAATTCCAAAAGTTCCTGTTAATTCGCTGCTGTTCTGGCGTGCCATAACAGATGGCGCCAGTTTCTTTTCCTCAACTATAACCTTATATAAAGGTGATTTCTTGCTTCCAGCAAAAATTCTTGCAAAGAAATCCAAAGCATATGCATCCTTGCTGTAATCTTCTTCAGATGGAAATTCAATTCCCAGTCTTGGTGCGCTTGCGAGATTATCTTCACAGAAATAACGAACAGTTTCTTTTAAAGTAACCGGCGTTTTTCCAAGCGGAGCCGGTGCAGGTGCCGATTTAATTTCTGCAAAATATTTCTCGATCCATTTTTTTGTCTGGGCAACATTTATATCTCCGGCAACAATTAATGTTGCATTGCTTGGTGCATAATACTTCGCATGAAAATCATAAACATCCTGAAGTGATGCTGCGGCAAGATCTTCAAGCTCTCCAATTACAGTGTGACCGTACGGATGAGTTGGAGGATACATTAACTTGCTTGACATATATTCACTTTGTGAATATGGTCTGTTGTCTCCCTGACGTTTTTCATTTTGCACTACATTCTGCTGGGTAACAAATGTTTCCTGGTTTACTTTACTAAGAAGAAATCCCATTCTATCGGCTTCCATCCATAATGCCATTTCAACAGCATTCTTCGGAATTACTTCAAAGTAATTTGTTCTATCTTCGTTTGTTGAACCGTTTACATTACTTGCACCCGCAGTCTGTAATTTCTTAAACCACATTCCCTGTGGAATATCCTGCGATTCATTAAAACGGAGATGCTCGAACAAATGAGCAAAACCCGTCTTACCCTGAACTTCTCTTGCTGATCCAACATGATAAACAACATATACTGCGGCAATCGGGTCGGATTTGTCAACATGCAGAATCACATTCATTCCATTTTCCAGTTTGTACTTTTCATATGGAATTTTAAATTCTTTTTTAGGTGTGCCACCAAAGATTGTTATAGCCATAAACAATAGCATTAATTGAATCGTGATTAGTTTCTTCATTATTCCTCCTGGAATTTTAACTAAGACACATTTATGAATTTGGGTGTATCAATCCAATTGAAAAATGTTTCGTGAAGCAATTTTGTCTTTATTTTATAAATGGGCAAATGATTTTTGATTTGTTTACATCTCTCTGCAGAATTAGATACCTGCAAGTTGGAATTGGTTTAAGCCGCCCGGAATATTTTTGAATTATTCCTGATTTGGCAGCAGATCAAACAATTCAGATAAAGATTGAATAGTTACCAGATCAGTTCCATCCGGGATTATGTTGTGTGAATGAGAATTGCTTATATGTTGGATCATAACCGGAAAAATTTCAGCAGCCCGAGCTCCTTTAATATCATCATTATAACTATCGCCAATAAATATTACCTCATCTGCAGTAAGCCCGGCTCTTTCTAAAGTAAGTCTGAAAATCTCAGGGTCCGGTTTCTTAAAACCAATTTCATCAGAAATAATTATCGGGTTTAAATAATTCTGGAGTTGAAGCTGCTTAATAACCCGTTTAACATGCGGTGTGTGATCAAAATTTGAAATGAGCGCTAATTTATATTTATCCTGCAGCTTTCTGAAAACATCATAAACATCTTCGGATAACGTAATATTATCCTGCCAATGAATTAGGGATTCATCTGCTAATTCCTTTAATCTTTCCCGGCTAAAAACAACACCATGCTGTTCAAAATGAAATTTAATTTTTGATTCATAAGTAGTTAGTGAATCCGAATGATCTTTTTCATGATCTTCAAGCAGTATTTTTTTGCAGATTTCCTTTATCGAGTCAAAAGACAATCCATTGGGAATGCCGGCTAATTTATAAAATTGGTTTAACCAGATCAGGTTTGATTTCTCCATGTCATTGTAATCTAACAGAGTTCCATAGAGATCAAAAAATATTCCCTTTATTGATTTATTGCTGAGTAATGTCATGTTAATTTAAAATCGAAATTACCTCTTGATGAATTTTTCCACCTGTTGCAATTATGCTTGCACCATGAACAGGATCGCTGCCATGATAATCTGTAATCGTTCCGCCGGCACCGCGAATAACCGGTATCAGAGCCATCATATCCCAGATACTCATAATCGGGTCGATCATTATATCTGCATAACCTGTTGCAACAAGATAATATCCATAACAATCTCCCCACTGCCTGTACAATTTTACTTTATGAATAAGCTCTTCAAATTTTTTTATTTTCTGATATTTTTCAACATTCAGATGATCAGTAGTCAGAAGGATAGCTTTAGATAAATCGCTGCACTCACGAACTTTAACACTTCTGCCGTTTAATTCTGCTGTTTCATTATCACCAATCAAAAATTCATCAAGAATCGGTTGGTTAATAACACCAAGAACCGGCTGATGATTTTTTGTTAACGCAATCAAAGTTCCGAATGTAACTGTGCCGCAAATAAAACTTTTTGTTCCATCAATCGGGTCAAGAATCCATTTATATTCTGCATCCTTATTATGCTCGCCAAATTCTTCACCAAGAATTCCATGATCAGGAAATTGTTTCATAATCATTTCGCGCATCAACTCTTCCGATTTCTTATCGGCAATTGTAACGGGAGATTCATCGGCTTTGGTCTCAATATTAATATCTGTTCGCCAGTAATTTTTAATCAGATTCCCGCTTGCCATTGCAAGTTCTTTTGCAAAACTTTTTAATTCATCCTGCCCGTTCATTTTAACCACCAAATTGATTGCTAAAAAATATTCATTTCGGTGTCTTAAACAAAACTGTCGTATTTTTGCATCAGTAATGAATCTTGTTGAATCAAATAGCGAAACAATTAAGAAAGCCTCAGAAATAATTCGGCATGGCGGACTTGTGGCATTTCCGACCGAAACTGTTTACGGTTTGGGTGCCGATGGATTAAATTCAATTGCTGTTGCAAAAATTTTTGAAGCAAAAAAGCGCCCTAGTTTCAATCCGCTTATTCTGCACATTGCAGATAAAAATTATCTTCACAATCTTGTTGAGTATAAAGATACTCGAGTAGATAACCTGATTTCCAAATTCTGGCCCGGACCGCTTACGCTTGTTCTGCCAAAGAAAGATATTGTTCCCGATATTGTCACCGCCGGAAATCCAACAGTCGCAGTTAGAATGCCGAATCATCCGATAGCATTAGAATTGATAAACGAAAGTCGGACTCCGATTGCAGCGCCAAGCGCAAATAAATTCGGGCATTTAAGCCCAACCACTGCGAAACATGTTCAGAAATATCTTGGCGATAAAGTTGATTTAATTCTTGATGGCGGAAAATCTTTTGTTGGAGTTGAATCGACGATTATTCAATATCATGAGGGCGGTTTTTATTTACTTCGCCACGGTGGCCTGGCAAAAGAAGAAATTGAAAAAGAGATTGGTGAAATTAAATCGGGCAAAATAGATGTTAACAAACCTAATTCTCCCGGGCAGCTTCCGTTTCATTATTCTCCGAATACACCGCTTCATTTTTATAATGAATCTCTTCTCGATTCAAACAAAAAAATTGGTTTAATATCCTTTCAAAAAAATAAAATTGATTTTTCATTCAGCTCACAGAAAGTGCTTTCTCAAACCGGAGATTTACGTGAGGCAGCATCAAATCTTTTTTTATTTCTTCACGAAATGGAAAAAGAAAATCTCGACCTAATTCTTATTGAACCGGTTGAGGAGAAAGGACTCGGCAGAGCAATTATGGATCGGCTCCGTAAAGCAACTTACCGTCATACTAATCAATAGTTGGAAGACTTACAACTCCAGTTGTTTCAAATGATGTCTTAGATGAAAAAAATAATCGCGGATAAAATACTCAAGTGTAACAGGCTGATTTGCCGGGACAGTTTGCATTGCTATCTTATCCAGGTTATGCAATGGTCTAAGACGCGTTAATGAATCTGGAGAAATATTAGCAGCCAAATGAATTATGTGAAGATTAAATTCTTTCCATAAATTAATTAACCCATTCCAGCTTTCCGATTGATAATTCTGGATCTTGATCCACTCATCCTGACTGTAGCCGGCAAAAACGAGATCCTCGGTAAATTGTGCGCGAACAAACCGTTGATGATTATTTGAAGCCGAATCAATTAAGTGGCCAATCAATTCCTTTGCAGACCATTTGTTGCAGGTTTTAATCATTGCTTTGCTGCTGTCTACTGCAAGCAGTTTTTTATACACTTCCAGTATGTAACGTTTTTCTTCTTCTAAAAATTCTTCCATCATTATAAACCTGCCGGTTAATATTGTTCTTAATCTATACTAATTTTTCAATTTATAAAACACTTTGCCTTGATAAACAAAACACATTTGGGTAAGTTTTGCGGGCATGAAAATGCCAACATCTATAATTCCCGGAGAAAATATGTCCAAAGAAATGATTCTCGAAAAAATCGATCAAGCTTCAAAAATTCTTAATGAAAAACAGATTGATATGTGGATGACTTACGTTCGTGAGACCGGAAACATGAAAGATCCGATGTTAGATATGGTTGTTGGTACAGGTGCAACCTGGCAATCAGCTTTTATAATAACAAATAACGGAAACACACATGCCGTTATTGGTTCTTTAGAACTTGGCAATATGCAAACTGTCGGCACATATAAAAATATTCATCCTTATTTAAAAAATGTGAAGGAAGATTTAATAAAAGTTCTCGATTTGTATAAGCCGAAAAAAATTGCAATTAACTTTTCTCGAAATTCAACATTAGCTGATGGATTATCGTACGGTTTATATCTGGAATTACTGAATCACTTAAAAGACACAGCTTATGTTAATGCATTAGTTTCATCAGAAGAAATTGTTGCAGCTCTTAAAGGTAGAAAATCTGCTTCTGAAATTGCCAACATGAAAGAAGCAATTAAAGAAACACTGCTGATCTTTGATGAAGTAACAAAGTTTTTAAAACCGGGTGTAACCGAAAAGCAGGTTGCAAACTTTGTTCTTGATATCTGTAAACAAAAAGGATTTGAACTTGCGTGGGATGCAGAACATTGTCCCGCTGTATATTCAGGTCCGGATACTGCTGGCGCACATGCGGGCCCGACCGACAGAACTGTTCAATGCGGACATGTTGTAAATATGGATTTCGGTGTAAAGATAAAAGACTATTGTGCAGATCTTCAAAGAACTTGGTATATCTGCCATCCGGGTGAAGTTGATGCGCCTATGGAAGTAAAACGGGGATTTGATGTTATTGTTGAATCGATTACTCGTGCTGCAAACGAATTAAAGCCGGGCAAAAAAGGTTATGAGATTGACGAGATTGCGCGTCATTATATACAAGTTAAAGGCTACGATGAGTTTCCGCATGTATTGGGACATCAGGTTGGAAGATTTGCACATGACGGCGGATGTTTACTTGGACCAAAATGGGAGCGCTACAACAATCTTCCATTCCTCGAAGTTGAAGAAGGAAATGTTTTTACAATTGAACCGAGATTGACTATACCGGGTTTTGGAATTGCAACAGTTGAAGAGGAAGTGCTTGTAACAAAAGATGGCTGTGAATTTTTATCTGAAAGACAGAAAGAACTTTATTTAATAAAATAAATTAATCTTTGTTATAAGCAGTAAGATATTCTTCAAGGGAATCCAGAGAACAAATGTACTTTACATTTTTCTGATGAATTAATTCATCTGCTTTTCCATTTGCAAGCGCCTGCCCGCCAATAATTATTTCCGCCTCGGAATATTCAGCATTTATTTGCTCGATCAGTTTTAATAGCCGGACGACATTAACATAAAAATTATTTGAGATACCAATTACATCCGGTTTCTTTTCTTTTATTAAACCAATGATTTCTTTTTGCGGAATGTTAGACCCGACAAACAAAACATTCCAGCCGTGAGCTCCCAAATAACCGGCTACCATTCTCGCACCTAATTCATGAAATTCTTTATCAACACATGTAATAATTGCTTTTTTACCGCAGCAGCTGCAATTAGAATAATGTGTTCCAACATATTCAATCAATGATTCCGTAATTCTTGTTGCAACATGCTCGTTTGAAATTGAGCATTTTTCATTTTCCCATAACTGCCCCACCCGGTACATAGATCTTTGAAATAACTGAGTATAGATTTCCTTAATCTGGATACCACTATCAATCAGATTGATGACAATTTGAGTACACTCTCTTTTATCTCCATCCAGCAAAGAGTTTAGATAATGCAGGTAAACAGATTCCGGTATCATTCACTTTCACGTTAGTTTTACAGAAATTAAACACGATTGTGAATTAAATAATTCCCTCAGGCTTATTTTTTTTTTGTTTATTAATCAACCGGGAAATTCTGTAGCAGGTATAGGCAATAACCGGCGCAACAATAACATCTATTGTATAATGAACATGCTGCGCCAAGAC
>DAIEQP010000271.1 GCA_027347805.1 Ignavibacteria bacterium
TCTTTATCTTTTGCCGCATCAATTATTCTGCAGTTGGAAGTATTCTTTGGAATTTTATTTTCTATACTGAAATATTTTGATGAATGAAGCGAGAAAATTGTAAATCCGTAATTGTGACCCACAAAAAATTTACCTGGTTCAATTTCACGAAATGTTGCTACTTCATCTTCCTGGAATCCGTTATTTCGGTTATAGTTTGTGAAAAATAAATTACTGAGTTTATCTATGCCTCTTGTTGAGAGGAACCAGAGATTTTGTTCTCTATCAATCAGTATATTCGAGTTGCCTGTTGTAGAGAATCCATTCTCCATCCCTAATTTTATTTTTTCTCCGAATCGCAAGTCGATTAAGAATTTATAAATTTCATTTCCATAGTAAATTTTATGCTGGCCATCGTACTTTATAAACAAAAATTTATTTCTGGGAATAAATTTTAATGGAGATGATTTATCAACATAATTATATCGACCGCTTGAAAAATCTAAATACCCGATTTCATTCTTTGTCATTATCCAGCAGACATTTATATTCTTCTGGTTAATCTTCGGACTTTTGGTTATATCAATTGCAAGAATTTCGGGAGAATGTCTAAACTCGGGGAGAAGGTTAGTGAAAGTTGAATTTCCATCGAAACTGAAAAGACCATTTTTTGACGCGATAATAAATTTTCCGTTATAGTTCTTGATTGAATAAATATCGCAGCTTAATCTGCTGTTATTGTCAATCACTTGTTTCCAGTTATTATTTTTGTATAAATATAAACCCTCTGTTGTGCCGGCTAATATTTGCGTTTCTTTTTTGTCAACAATTACGGCGAATGAAGTATATCTAACTTTTATTTCCTTTAAGTCCAATTTGGGAATTGAATTCCATTTTATCCCATCGAAAAAACAAATATTATTTCCGGTAAATATTGGAAGAACCCAAATATAATTTCGAATATCACATGATATCTGAATGTATTCACAGCGTACAAGACCATCTTTGCTTGAAAAGTTTTTCCAATCAACCCCGTCGTAACAGGAAACTCCATTATCTGTGCTTACCCAAATTATTCCTTGCGAATCCTGTACTGCATCAGAAATGGTATTGGTAGTCAGTCCATCATCAATACCATAAGTGCGCATTGGAAAAGTTTGAGCCGTGACTTTAACTGAAACGGAAATGAAAACGAAAAGGAGTGATTTAATAATTAAGTTTCGGAAAATGGGCATAAATTATTGTTCCTAATGCATACAGGAAAACTTCCATTTTGATAAATAAAGGGTAATACTCCTGTATAATCATCGAGTAAAATTGGATTTCATTTAGTGTTAATTAAAAAAAACATAAAAATTTTCCAAAGAATTTTCAAAAAGAATTTTCGTCTTATTAACTTGTTATTTTGGATTTACTGAGTGCTTATTTATATTTGCTCGTTAAAATTGAAGAGAATATGAGCACAAAACCAACTACTTACGTTAAAGATTTAAAAAATCATGTGGGGGAAGAAGTTACTCTGAAAGGCTGGATTTATAACAAACGTTCCAGTGGAAAACTAAAATTCTTAATCCTTCGTGATGGATCCGGTTATGTTCAATGTGTTGTTTTCAAAGGTAATGTTTCTGAAGAAATGTTTGAAGCTGCAGAAAAACTTACACAGGAATCATCATTTGAAGTAACAGGTAAAGTTAAAGCCGAACCTAGATCTGTCGGCGGTTTTGAATTGGATGTTACTGATCTTAAAACAATTTCAGTTGCGCATGAATATCCAATAACACCTAAAGAACATGGTATTGAATTCCTGATTGACAACAGGCATTTATGGGTTCGCTCAAAAAGGCAGGTTGCAATTCTTAAAGTTCGCGCGCGTGTTGCAAAAGCAATTCGAGACTTTTTCGACTCTCGAGGATTTACACTTTTCGATCCTCCTATCATTACACCAAATGCTTGTGAAGGAACCTCAACTTTATTTGAAATGGAATACTTTGATTTAGGTAAAGCGTACTTAACTCAAAGTGGCCAGCTTTATGAAGAAAGCGGTGCAATGGCTCTTGGAAAAGTTTATTCATTCGGTCCAACTTTCCGTGCTGAGAAATCAAAAACTCGCCGCCATCTTACAGAATTCTGGATGGTTGAACCTGAAATGGCTTTTTTCGATTTAGATGATGATATGGATCTTGCTGAAGAATTTATTGAATACATTGTTCAAACAGTGTTGACTGATTGCCAGGAAGAGCTAAAAGATCTTGAAAGAGATGTAACAAAACTTCAAAACATAAAACGTCCTTTCCCGAGAATTTCTTATACAGAAGCAGTTGAAATTCTTAAAAGGAAAGGTGTTGAATTTGAATGGGGAAATGATTTAGGCGGAGCCGATGAAACTGTTATTGGCGAAGAATTCGATAGACCTGTAATGATTCACAGGTATCCATCGGAAGTTAAAGCGTTTTATATGAAACGTGATCCTGAAAATCCAAAGGTTGCATTGGCTGTGGATGTAATTGCCCCGGAAGGTTATGGAGAAATTATTGGCGGCAGCCAGCGCGAAGATAATCTTGATTTGTTGCTTGAGAGAATTAAAGAACATAATTTGCCCCAATCATTTTTTGAATGGTACCTGGATTTAAGAAGATTTGGATCAGTTCCGCACAGCGGGTTTGGTCTTGGTCTTGAAAGAACAGTAAGTTGGATTTGCGGACTGGAACATTTGCGTGAAGCAATTCCATTTCCAAGAATGATTTACAGGAATACTCCTTAATGAATATACAATTGATCCTTTTCATAGTTCTTGCTGCTGTTGCTGCAGTAACATCAGTTATGATGGTAACACGCAAGAATGCAGTGATAAGTGCGGTTTTTTTGGTACTGAACTTCTTTTCGCTGGCCGGTCTTTATCTGTTATTGAATGCACAGTTTATAGCAGTCGTACAGGTAATTGTCTATGCCGGTGCTATTATGGTTTTATTCCTTTTTGTGCTGATGCTTCTGAATACTGAAACTGAACACAAATTATTTATTGATAAAAAGGGAATTAAATTTTTCGCAGTTCTGGTTTCGGTTTTTGTATTCATTGAACTTGCGTATTTAATTTTTAGAGGTTCACCATCACGTACCTTAACACCAAATGAAATAGCAAGTGTAAATTCCGGTACAATTCAATCAATAGGTCAGCAGCTTTATACTAATTATATAATTCCATTTGAAGTCGCAGGATTTCTCTTACTTGCAACTACAATTGGTGCAATGGTTTTAGCAAAGAAAAAATTCGAGTAAAAGATGTCATCAGTTCCAATGGAATATTATTTAATCCTCAGCGCCTTCATGTTTTGTGTTGGTGTTGCAGGTGTTTTAATCAGAAGAAATGCAATTATAGTCTTCATGTGCATTGAATTAATGCTGAATTCTGCTAACCTTACCCTGGTTACGTTTTCCTCTTACCTCGGAAATTCGATTGGACAAATTTTTGTGTTCTTTGTAATGACAGTGGCTGCTGCCGAAGCTGCAGCCGGTTTGGCAATCATTATAGCAATATTCAGAAATAAAAAAACAGTTAACATAGACGAGATAAACATTTTCAAGTGGTAATGATAAATCTAATATATCTGACAGTTCTTCTCCCATTGGTTGGATTTCTGATCAACGGTGTGTTTGGACGAAAAATAAAAAACGAAAAAATTGTTGGGGCAATTGGTGCCGGTGCAGTCGGTATTTCTTTCCTGATTGTTGTAGGTGCATTCTTTCAAACAGTTGGATTACCTGTAGAACAGCGCTCTAATACTGTAGAACTTTTTACATGGTTAAGTGTTGCCGGTCTCCAAGTTAAGTTTGCTTACCTTGTTGATCAGCTTTCACTTACTATGGCTCTTATTGTTACCGGCGTCGGTTTTCTGATTCATGTTTATTCAATTGGATACATGCATGGTGATAAAGGATTCTGGAGATTTTTTGCTTACCTGAACCTTTTCATTTTTGCTATGATGAACCTTATTCTGGGCGATAATTTTGTAGTGCTATTTCTTGGCTGGGAAGGTGTTGGTTTGTGTTCCTATCTGTTAATTGGATTTTGGTACGACAGAAAATTCGAAAAGGGAACTACTTCTCAGGCTGCAAAAAAAGCTTTTGTAGTAAATCGAATTGGCGATTTCGGATTTCTTCTTGTAATGTTTCTTATTTATCTCACTTTTGATTCACTTAATTTCAAAGAAGTTTTTGCGAAAGCTGCATCATTTCCGATTGCTGAATCTACTTTTGGAATGATTGCGATTTTCTTGTTTATCGGTGCGACTGGTAAATCTGCACAAATTCCATTATTTGTTTGGCTTCCAGATGCGATGGCAGGTCCAACTCCTGTTTCTGCTCTTATACATGCAGCAACAATGGTTACTGCCGGTGTTTATATGGTAAGCCGTGCATCAATAATTTTTGCAGGCGCTCCAGCTGTTATGATGATTGTTGCAGTTGTCGGATTACTTACAGCAATTTTGGCTGCATCGATTGGACTTGTTCAAAACGATATCAAAAAAGTTTTGGCATACTCTACTGTAAGCCAGCTTGGATACATGTTTCTTGCTGCAGGTATGGGTGCATTCAGCGCATCTATCTTTCATGTAATGACTCACGCTTTTTTCAAAGCATTATTATTTCTTGGCGCCGGTTCTGTAATTCATGGAATGCATGAAGAACAGAATATCCAGAAATATGGCGGCTTAAAGAAATATATGCCTAGAACATATTTAACATTTTTTATCGCAACAATGGCAATTGCTGGCGTTCCCGGTCTCTCAGGATTTTTTAGCAAAGATGAAATTCTTTGGAATGCATATGCAAACGGCGGATTTGTTTTCTGGCTGGTTGGAATGATCACTGCTATGATGACGGCATTTTACATGTTCCGTTTGTTATCATTAACATTTTACGGCAAAGAAAGATTTGATCATCATCATATTCATCCGCATGAATCACCTGCGGTAATGACTGTTCCATTAATGGTGCTTGCTCTGCTTTCGATTATTGGCGGCTATATTGGTTTACCAAAAGTATTTGTAGGGGAACATGGTAATCTTTTCGAAAGCTGGCTCGAACCAATTTATGAACCTGCAATGAGAAAACTTGCTCACTTTGGCTCACACTCTCACTTCGAAGAAATCTTATTAATGGCGGTTTCTGTTGCCTTAGCTTTAAGTGCAATTTATTTTGCGCTAAATGTCTATAAAAATAAACCAGAGTTTGCAGAGAAAGTTTCGGTTAAATTTAGCGGTCTTTATAAATTACTTCTAAACAAATACTTTATTGATGAAGTATATGAAGCAGCAATTGTTCAGCCGATTCAAAAGGGAAGTGAAAAATTATTGTGGAAAGTTGCAGACGTAACTTTGATTGACGGTGCTGTTAATGGACTGGCAAAACTTATTGACAGAATTTCAGGATCTCTTAGAAAAATTCAGTCTGGAATAGCTCAATCGTATGCATTAATAATGATGGGAGGAATCGCTCTCGTTATTTTGTGGTTAATACTAAGTTTATAAACTCTGCGATATTGCATATCAGCGGTCAAAAGATTAATCGCTGAGATGCAGAAACGCAAAGACTCTGAATAAATATGATTAATAGTAATATTCTTACATATCTGCTTTTAACACCAATCATTGGGAGTGTGCTTGTACTGTTTTTTAAACAGGACCAAAAGCAATATATCAAATGGTTTGGTTTAGCCGTATCGGCTGTTGCGTTTGTAATTTCATTATTTGCATACAGCCAATTTAATTATACTGCAAATATGTTTCAGCTTCAGCATAAGGTTACATGGATTCAATCATTGAATGTCTCTTATTTTGTTGGAGTGGATGGAATTTCTCTGCTATTGATTCTTCTTACAACCTTTTTAACTCCACTCACATTCTTATCTACTTGGAAAGCAATTGAGAAAAATCTTAAGATGTTCACTTTCTCAATGTTATTGCTTGAAGCAGGAATGCTTGGTGTGTTTATGTCCCTTGATGTTTTCCTGTTTTATGTTTTCTGGGAAGCTATGCTGATACCAATGTATTTTATTATTGGCATCTGGGGAGGGGAAAGAAGAATATATGCATCAGTTAAATTTTTTCTCTTTACAATGTTTGGCAGTCTGCTGATGCTTGTTGCCATAATCTGGCTTGCATTTTATTCTTCATCTGTTACAGGATTTTTTACGACAAATTTACTTGAACTCTATAGGGTTGGCCCGACTGTTCCTCATCAAATTCAGGGTTGGATGTTTGGGGCATTCTTCTTGAGCTTTGCAATAAAAGTTCCTTTGTTCCCATTGCACACCTGGCTTCCTGATGCGCACGTTGAAGCGCCAACAGCAGGATCTGTTATTCTTGCAGGGGTTTTGCTAAAAATGGGAACATATGGATTAGTTAGATTTTGTCTTCCTTTATTCCCGCAGTCTGCTATGCAATTCGCTCCGATAATTTCAGTCTTTGCTGTAATTGGAATTATTTACGGTGCTCTTGTTTCGATGGTTCAGACTGATATGAAAAAACTTGTCGCTTATTCTTCTGTATCTCACCTTGGATTTGTTGTGCTGGGAATTTTTGCAATGACTGTTGAATCTGTCCAGGGTGCTGTTATTCAGATGGTTAATCACGGACTTTCAACAGGCGCACTCTTCTTATTGGTCGGTGTTATTTATGAACGCACTCATAGAAGAGATATCGCATTCTATGGAGGAATAGCCAAATTAGTTCCTGTTTATTCGACAGCATTAATGTTTGCAACTCTATCATCTGTTGGGTTGCCCGGCTTAAATGGATTCGTTGGCGAATTCTTAATTTTACTCGGATCATTCAAATCC
>DAIEQP010000281.1 GCA_027347805.1 Ignavibacteria bacterium
ATCGATTAGAGAGAGAAGGAATTTCGATCTCAAACAAAATGATATTGATGAAATAAGTGTAAATGAAATGGGAAAGAAAATAATTAGTCTTGCCGCAGTTTTGTTTTTAATAACCGGCTGTGGTTTACTTTATTCGCAAGAACAAAAATCTGTAATTGAAAAAGCTCCATATCAAATAGAACCGATAACCGCTCCATTCGAAATGCCACAGATGCAGAGACCAGGATTTCCTGAAAAGAATTTCAATATAAAAGATTATGGTGCTGTTGAAGGTGGTCTGGAAAAAAATACTGAAGCGATAAAAAAAACTATTGAAGCGGCGGTAAAAGCCGGTGGCGGAAATGTTATTGTTCCAAAAGGGAAATGGTTAACCGGCGCGATTCATTTAGAAAATAATATCAACCTTCATCTTGATAAGGATGCGGAATTAATTTTTAGTCAGGATACAAATGATTATCTGCCGGTTGTATTTTCCCGTCATGAGGATACTGAATGCTACAAATATTCATCATTCATCTATGCAAATAATAAAAATAATATTGCAATTACAGGTGAGGGAATATTAAATGGGCAGGGAAAACCGTGGTGGGATTACCGTGATCAGCAGAGAAATGCGTATAAAATGCTTAGAGAAATGGTTGTTAATAACACTCCTGTTGAACAACGAATTTTTGACGGTTCAAAGAACGATATGCTTCGCCCCGCTTTTTTCCAGCCAATGAATTGCAAAAATGTATTTGTTGAAGGAGTTACTTTTTTGTATGGAGCCTTTTGGACAATTACACCTACCTACTGCGAGAATGTAATTGTGAGAAAAATTAAGATTATCACTGAAGGTGAATATGGTCATACTCCAAATGGCGATGGTGTTGATCCATCATCATGTAAAAATGTTTTGATTGAATATTGTGATATGAGTACCGGAGATGATTGTATTGCTATAAAATCAGGAAGAGATGAAGATGGACAGCGTGTTGGAATCCCTACAGAAAATTTAGTTGCCCGCCACAATTTTTTCAGAAGCGGCCATGGCGGAATTGTAATTGGAAGTGAAACATCAGGCGGAATAAAAAATATTTATGGTTACGATTGTTACTGCAATGGAACGGATCGTGCATTAAGAATTAAAACCGGAAGAGGAAGAGGATCTGTTGTTGAAAATCTTTGGTTCAAGGATATTACAGCAAGTAAAATTATTAATGAAGCAATTCACTTAAATATGCTTTATACAACCAAGAGACTCCCAGTTGAAACATTTTCCAAAAGAACCCCAACATTCAGGAATTTCCATTTTGAAAACATTACATGTGAATATGCTGGTAAAAATGGAATTGAATTACTCGGCTTACCTGAAAGCATGATCGATAATATTTCATTTAAGAATATTAAAATAAAATCTGCAGGTGGAATAAATATTCAGGATTCGCAGAATCTGAATTTTGAAAATGTATCTGTAATTCCTGATAACGGTCCTTTGGTTACAATTTTGGATAGCAAAAACATTTCC
Source organism: Ignavibacteria bacterium (assembly GCA_027347805.1). Taxonomy (GTDB): domain Bacteria; phylum Bacteroidota; class Ignavibacteria; order Ignavibacteriales; family Melioribacteraceae; genus Stygiobacter. The sequence goes on from DAIEQP010000281.1 coordinate 1,508, forward strand.
ATCGATAAACTTAATGTGCCCGCTAATGCAAAAGTGGGATTCAAAGTTGACGGAAGTTTATCTGAAAATATTAATGTGACAAAGACTGATTTATCAAAAGTGGAAAAGAAAATAGAAACTTCTTTAGATGTTAAACAGAATGCAATACAAATTTCCGAGTAAAAGATTTTTTAGAAAGATAACCGTGATAGAAAAATGAAATCAAAAAATTTCAGCTATTTACTTTTTGTAATGTTTGTTTTTAATCTATCATTAATTGCGTCACCTAATTATGATTTTGTTGTTTCTAAAGATGGCAGGGGAAATTTTAAGACGATTCAGGAAGCAGTTAATGCATGCCGCGATTTTGCGGAACGCCAGTATTATATCTTTGTTAAAAATGGAATCTATAAAGAGAAACTTGTAATACCATCATGGAAGACAAGAATTACAATAATTGGCGAAAATGTTGACAGCACAATTATTGAATACAATGATTATTCAGGTAAGATTGACAGCACTGGAAAGAAATTTAACACATTTACTTCTCACACATGTCTGATTGCAGGGAATAATAACGAGTTTCAAAATATAACTTTCATAAATTCTGCTGGAAGAGTCGGGCAGGCAGTTGCAGTTCATGTTGAAGGCGACCGATGCGTTTTTCGAAACTGCAAATTAATTGGCAATCAGGATACACTTTTTGCTTCAGGTGAAAACAGCCGGCAGTATTTTGTTAATTGTTTTATTGAGGGGACTACTGATTTCATTTTTGGTCCTGCAACTGTTTTCTTTGAGAAATGTACAATTAAAAGTAAAACAAATTCATACGTTACTGCTGCTTCAACATTACCTACCAGAGATTTTGGTTATGTATTTCATGACTGTAAATTGATTGCAGATACATCAGCAAGGAAAGTGTTTCTCGGTCGTCCATGGCGTTTATATGCGCATGTTGCTTTTATAAGATGTAATATCAACGGGCATATTGTTCCTGAAGGCTGGCACAATTGGAATAAACCTGAAGCTGAGAAAACTGCAAAATATTTTGAATATCAAAACACCGGCGCTGGTGCAATGACGACTGAAAGAGTTGCCTGGTCGCATCAGTTAACCAATGAAGAAGTAAAAAAATATGATGTGAAAAATGTATTAAAAGGTTTTGATGGCTGGAATCCCGATGAGGAATAAATGAAAAACAATTTAGTCGAACAATAATATTTACATGCTTTCAAACTAGAACTGTTGATTTTATTATGGCTTTGCGGAATAATTCGGGTTCAACTGAACAGTTAACAAATTTATGTGAAGCAAGGTTGAAAGAGATTAATATCATTTAAAAAAAATTCTCAATTGATGGATTAAAGCATTCAAACGGTGTTTATTTTTCAAAGCTTTCAGTCGATAATTATTTTGCCACAAAAAAATGATGGTAATCAAATAACGGGTTTTGTATGAGAGCAAAATTATTTATTGGTTTTCTTTTTATTGCAGGAATCTTTTTCTTGATTTCAACTGCAGGCATTTTCGCACAGAAAAAAAATAATCTCAAAAAGAAAATTGATGTGCAAAAATATTCTCCAATAGAAGTGTGGACGCCGGATAATGGAGATGGTACTTATAAAAATCCAATTTTGAATGCTGATTACTCTGACCCGGATGCAATAAGAGTTGGTGATGACTACTATTTAACTTCTTCCAGTTTTTCTCATTTCCCCGGTTTACCGATTCTTCATTCTAAAGATTTAGTTAACTGGGAAATAATTTCACAAGCAGTACAAAAATATCCTTATGAATCTTTCAACAAACCTCAGCATGGAAATGGGATCTGGGCACCATCGATCAGATATCATAATGGAGAATTCTATATTTATTATGGCGATCCTGATTATGGAATCTTTATGACTAAGGCTAAAGATCCGCGCGGGCCATGGGATCCGCTGCATCTTGTTCGTGCCGCAAAAGGCTGGATAGATTCCTGCCCATTCTGGGATGATGATGGCAGTGCGTATCTCGTTCATGCTTGGGCACGAAGCAGAAGCGGTATCAAACATGTCATAACAATTAATAAAATGAGCCCCGATGGAAAAACTTTGCTCGATGATGGTGTAAAAGTTTTTTGTGATTCTGTTAAACATAATACAATGGAAGGTCCAAAACTTTATAAACGTAATGGTTACTATTATATTTATGCTCCTGCCGGCGGTGTTAAGCCCGGGTGGCAAACGGTTTTGCGTTCAAAAAATATTTTGGGACCTTATGAAGATAAAATCGTGCTTGAAAAAGGTTCAACTAAAATAAATGGACCGCACCAGGGTGCATGGATTCAAACTCAAACAGGTGAAGATTGGTTTTTACATTTTCAGGATAGATATGCATATGGAAGAATTGTTCATCTTCAACCAATGAAATGGGAAAATGATTGGCCTGTAATTGGAATTGATTATGATAAAAACGGTATTGGTGAACCTGTAGCAACTTATTCTAAACCAAATGTTGGAAGTAAAAAAAATCAAATTGTGAATCCGGCAACCAATGATGAATTTGATTCACCAAAACTTGGCTTGCAGTGGCAATGTCAGGCAAATTACAGTGATGAATGGTATTCATTAAAAGAAAGAGCCGGGTGGTTGAGACTTTATTCCAATTCTTCAACCGGTTTAAAAAATCTTTATGAAGCGCCCTGGTTAATATTGCAGAAATTTCCTGCAGTAAATTTTTCAGCAAAGACTTTGTTGGATTGTTCGAACTTTTCTGAAGGTACAACTGCCGGTCTCATTATTTTTGGCTCCGATTATGCAACTGTAGCAATTAATAAAACCCAAAAGGGTTTGCAGTTAATTCAGTCATCATGCAATCAGGCGGATAAAGGCAGACCAGAAAAAGTTAATCAGGTTATTTCTTTTGATGGTGACAAGGTTTATCTTAAAATAAATGTGAAGGAAAGTTTTAATAATGAAAATATTCCAATTGCAACATGTACTTTTTACTTCAGCTACAATGGAACCGATTTCAGGAAAATTGGCGACGATTTTATTGCTAAAGAAGGAAGATGGGTAGGAGCTAAAATTGGTTTGTTTTCTAAAACTGACTTAGAAAACAGCAGAAATAATTTTGCAGATTTTGACTGGATACGTTTTGAAAAAATTTAAATTAATGCGGACAACAATGAAAAAAATATTATTGACAATCCTTCTCTTTACTGGGATCATATTTTCACAAAACAAGAAAGAATACTATTTCCCAAAGGATACATCATATTCACTTGCGTCAACAAATCGCAAAATTCTTAAGGAATACCCTGATGTAAAACTCGTGAATGAATTGTTGCCTGGAAATGTAATTGTTAAATCCGATATAGTTTATAAAACACTTGGAAATAGAAAACTTCATCTCGATATCTATCAGCCGAAAATTAGTAAAGGGAAAAATTATCCTGCCGTTTTATTGATTCATGGAGGCGGATGGAGAAGCGGTAATAAATCTATGGAAAAATATTTAGCCGGTAGATTGGCTTCAAGCGGTATTGTTGCAATAGCAGTTGAATACAGGTTATCAATTGAAGCAATTTATCCAGCCGCGTTGCACGATTTGAAATCAGCATTAAAATGGACTATTAAAAATGCAGAGAAGCTTGGAATTAACAGGAACAAATTGTTCATTTCAGGCGAATCTGCCGGAGGACATTTAGCCGCACTTGTTGGTGTTACTTCAAATATATCCAAAATGGATGATCCTGGATCCGACATAAATACTATTCCGAAAGTGGCAGGCATAATAAATATTGATGGAGTGCTTGATATGACTACTCCTTCAGAATCCCGTAAAGATAGTATTGCTGGTAAACCTCAATCAGCTGCTGGTATGTGGCTGGGCGCAATATTAAATGAAAAACCTGACTTATGGAGAGAGGTGTCTCCAATCAATTATATTGATGAAAATACCCCGCCAATTCTTTTTATTAATAGTTCAATTCCCAGGTATCATGCCGGCAGAGATGAAGTTATTTCCAAGCTGAATAAATTGGGAATTTATTCTGAAGTTCACACAATTGAAAAATCTCCTCACTCATTCTGGTATTTTCATCCATGGATTGATGAAGTGGTTGAGTTTGTTATAAATTTTATAAAAAAGTGATATTTTAATATGCGATTGCATAAGTTCCAATTTTGACTTGACAATAAAAATTAATTTCGTCATTTTAAGTAAGCGATTAAGTTATCAATAAAGGGAAATTCAATTTTAGTATTTAATTCTTAAATTATTCATGGATGGAGGTCCAAATGAAAAAATATTTACTGATCTTATTTGTTACGATAATTGCTATAACTACTATTTCAGCTCAAACCAAAGCTTCCGCAGCATGGCAATTAATTGCCGATCAAAATGCAACTGTAGTTGGAAATGTAGTTGGTGAACCAGCAACAGGTTTCGGAGGTATTGCTGTTAAGGATTATAGTGGTAAAAGTTTAAGTGGACCTTTAAGCACTTCTCAAGCTAGCTGGAATGTTGCAGCTAACTGGCCTGTTAATAACACAGACGATACTCAGAGTAACATCGTATATGTAGACTTTGTTGTCTCTCCAAAAGCTGGAAATGATTTAAAAGTTGATTCAGTTTATGCCTGGTTAGGTGGTGGTGGAACTGGAAACATGAGAGCAAATCTTTATTTTGGTGGAACTGACACTTCTTTAGCAACACTAACAAAACTTAATACTGCTGGAGTTCTTTTCTTAAAACAAGCCAGCCAGCTAACAGGTGCAGGAAGAGCTGCTGAAGATACTTCTGTTGCATATAAAGTTGGCGTTACTGTTAAAAATGGTCAAAAGTTTCGTTTCAGAATATATCCATGGTATAAATCTGCTACAGCTTCTGCAACTAGATATTTAGTTACTCAGAACATTATGATAAAAGGAACTACCAGTGCTGCAGTAGCAGTTGAGCAGGTAAATGGTTTGCCATCTGCTTATAATCTTGAACAGAACTATCCAAACCCGTTTAACCCATCAACAAAAATTTCTTTCTCGATTCCACAAACCGGTTTTACCCGTTTAGTTGTTTATAATCTTCTTGGAAAGGAAGTAGCTCAGCTTGTAAATAGAAATTTGAATGCTGGTAATTATACATTTGAGTTTGATGCTCATAATCTACCAAGCGGATTATATCTGTATTCTCTTTCTTCAGGAAATTATTCTGTAACAAAGAAAATGCTGTTGATGAAATAATAATTTAAGAGGCATTAATTGAAAAATATTAATGCCTTTTTTTTCGGCAGTGTTCGCAATTTTATTTATAATGAAGCGGAAGAGAACTTTCGAATATTAATTTTCCCCAGCCAAAATTTTCCACGTATAAATAATATTATTCATGCTGCCTGTTCGTAAAATTGAAAATAAAAAGACATATGCATCAAAAAGGATAAAATGAAAAAATTTTTGCTAATGATTTTATTGTTTCTCATTAACGATTTTTTATTCTCACAATCAGCTGCAACTGTTACCTGGAATTTATCTTCTGTTGATAGTCAGAAAGTATCATCTACTGTGGGAAATGTTGAAGGTAAAAAAGAAACTATAAGTCCTGGTCCAAATGGTATGGTTGTGGCAAGTTATAATACTAACGGCCAAAGACTAAACCAGGGCAGCTTTGGTTGGAAACAGGAAACAACACATGATGAATTAAGATTTATACAGTTTGATGTTTCTGTTAAATCGGGATTTGTATTTAATGTAACAAATATATCCTTCAACTATGGTTTTGCCGGAAGTACGAATGCAATGAATTCCAATGTCTATTATTCAATTGATAATTGGAAAACTAGCACAAAACTTAACAGTGATGTTGGCCCGCTTGTATATGGAAATAGTTCTGGCGCGAATTATTCTAAGCAACTTAACGCATCAATTTCAGGGAGTTCGATTTTTTCACTGAGGATTTATCCATTTTGGGTTATTGCTACAAATACAAGTACAACAAAATATGCAGTTCATAATACTGTTGTAATTTCTGGTGTAACAGTTACATCAGGTAATCAGGGCAGTATTTCTTTAACTACATCTACAGCTACAGAAATTACTTATAACTCTGCAAAATGCGGCGGTAATGTTTTAGATGATGGTGGTGATGCTGTAACATCAAAAGGTGTTTGCTGGAATACGAAAGGTTCGCCTACAATTTCTGATAACAGTACCAATGATGCCGCAGGAATAGGGAATTATGTAAGTTCATTATCAGGTCTTTTACCTGTTACAAAATATTATGTAAGAGCATATGCTGCAAACAGTAAAGGCACGGTTTACGGCAACGAAATAAATTTTACTACGACTGATTCTCCAAAACTGGCTTTCCCAACTGCTGAAGGATATGGACGATTTACTACCGGGGGCAGAGGCGGTGCTGTTTATGAAGTAACAAATCTAACTGATGATAACAACCCAGGCAGCTTGAGATATGCAATTAATCAATCAGGTGCTAGAACAATTGTATTCAGAGTATCCGGAACAATTTATTTAAAATCTTCGCTAAGCATTAAAAATGGAAATTTAACAATTGCTGGTCAAACTGCACCGGGAGATGGAATTTGTATTGCAGGATATACGCCATCTATCGATGCTGATAATGTAATTGTTCGTTTTATTCGATTCAGATTAGGAGATGTTAATGGTGTTGAAGATGACGCTTTCAACGGAAGAAATCATAAAGATATAATTATTGATCATTGTTCAATGACATGGTCTGTTGATGAATGTGCAAGTTTTTATGATAACCAAAGTTTTACAATGCAATGGTGTATTGTAGGAGAAAGTCTTTATAATTCATTACATCCCAAAGGTGCTCATGGTTATGGTGGAATTGAAGGAGGCTGGGGCGCTACATTCCATCATAATTTATATATACATAATACAAGCAGAAATCCAAGATTCTGCGGTGCAAGATATCATCAATCAACTTCAAATTTAGAGATAGTCGATTTTGTTAATAATGTAATTTATAATTGGGGATTTAATAGCGTTTACGGCGGTGAACTTGGGCAGCAGAATGTAAGGACAAATTATTACAAAGCTGGACCGGCAACTAAATCGGGAGTATTAAACAGGATTGTAAATCCATCACAGGATCCTGGTACAAATTCAGATTACGGGAAGTTTTATGTTGCTGATAATTTTGTAAATGGATTTCCAAACACTACGAGCGACAACTGGACTACAGGTGTTCAGGGTATTGCAGATGCTGTAAAAACACAAGTAAAAGTAGTTAATCCATTCCCAATTGCAGATGTTAAAGTTCAGACACCGGAACAAGCTTATAAATCTGTCTTAGAAATTGTTGGTGTTAACTTCCCCAAAAGAGATGCAGTCGATTCACGATTGATACAGGATACAAAAAATGGCAATGCGACTTTTGAAGGCAAGACATATAAACAAAATAATTCGGTTCCTGATCCCACTAAGATTACTGGAATTATTGATTCGCAAACAGATGTTGGCGGATGGCCTATATTAAATTCTCTGCCTGCACCAACTGATACTGATCATGATGGTATGCCTGATGAATGGGAATTGAGCAAAAGTCTTAATCCAAATGATGTGAACGATAGAAACAGTTTATCAGCAGCAGGATATACAATGCTTGAAGAATATTTAAATGGATTGGTTTCCTCGGTTGTTACGGATTCAAAAATTGAAAATGAATTACCGGCAGGTTTTAATCTAGATCAAAATTATCCTAATCCATTTAATCCAACAAATATGATCGGCTACCAATTATCCAAAGCAAGTCATGTAACTCTTAAAGTTTATGATCTTTTAGGAAAAGAAATATCAACTCTGGTTGATGAATTCAAATCAGCAGGTAAGTATCAGGTTCAATTTTCAATTCATAATATAAAATTATCCAGCGGTATATATTTCTATACTCTACATGCTGAAAATTTAGTCAGCTCCAAAAA
>DAIEQP010000077.1 GCA_027347805.1 Ignavibacteria bacterium
ATCAGGCGGCTATAAAGTTGGAATAGTTAAATCGAACAACGAATATCTAGGATTTATTGTTGAGGCAGATACTGCTTATTGGAAAGCTAATGAAATTAAATTCAGGTTATTTAAAGATGGAAAGGCAAGTTACTATTTGAGAGATCACTCTTTGTCTGAAGAAACATATGAGTTGGTTGATGGATGGATTTTATATTTCAACTATTCTAAATATATAAAGGAGTTACCTAAGCCAAACCTATCTGAAGATGAGCTCAAATCGAAAATAAACGAAATTGAAGGATGTTATTTCAAAAAGTTATCCGAAAAAACGTGCTTACTTGGTCTTTCCAGTTTTGAACATAATTATGTTGAACGAATAAATAAATTATTAGTAGATAATAAGGAGTCCATCGAAAGCTGTGAAAATTTGATTATTGACGTAAGAAATAATTTAGGGGGTGTGTATGAGGCTTATGAGAATATTTTCCAATACATTCTTACAAACGACGTTAGAGGTCTAGGAATGGAATTTCTTGCAACCGAAACACTGATTGATGAAATTAAAAAATGGTATGATGATGATGAGGGGAAGAGAAAGGCAGCGGAATGGATAAAAATGTTTAAAGCAAAAATGGGAGGATTCGTAAATACGGATTCTACTGATGTGTATATAAACAAAATAAAACTTGCAGAACGTAGCCCAAAGCAAGTTGTAATTCTTGCGAACAACAGAACTGCTAGTTCAGGTGAAGCTTTTGTATTTGATGCTAAGCAAAGCAAAAAGGTAAAAATTATTGGCACTCCAACTTATGGTGCATTGGATTACGGAAGTGCCAGCTTTTTCGATTTTGGATGTAAGAATTATAAAGTAATGATGCCGACCTGGAGGTCAATGAGACTTCCTGATTATCCAATTGACAATATTGGTATTCAACCTGATATCTATTTAGATAAATCAGTTAAAGATTGGGTTCAGTTTGCGATGAATTATTTGGAGAATAAGTAGATGAAAAGAATCGTATTCACAGCGCTGTAACGACAATACTGTTAAACACATTAAAGAAACTTGTTGAGGAAAAATTTATGAAGGTTCTTGTTCTAGGCGCTACTGGTGCTACGGGAAGATTAGTTGTTCAACAACTAATTAAACGAAATGTTGAAGTAAAAATAGTTGTTCGAAGACTTAATGATGAATTAGAGAAAATGATAATTAATGGTCCGCTGGAGTGTCTCATTGGAAGTATTTCAGAATTTGAACTAAACAAGTACATCAGTTTGATAAATGATTGCGATGCAGTGATTTCTTGTCTAGGGCATAATATTACACTAAAAGGAATATTGGGAAGACCAAGAAAGCTGGTTACTAATTGTATAAAGAACGTTTGCGAAGCGATTCAAGAAAACAAGAAAGTGAAAATAATCCTGATGAATACAACGGCTAATAGAAACAGCAAAATAAATGAGAAATATTCTTTGAGAGACCAAATGGTTTTTTCACTTTTGAGTTTCTTATTGCCGCCGCATAAAGATAACGTGGAGGCTGCAAAATTTCTTTCAAACACAGTTGGAGAAAATAATCCCAGAATAAAATGGACCGCAGTAAGACCGGATACCTTGATAAATGAAGAGAAAGAAACGGAATATGAAATCTTTGAATCACCACAACGAAGCCCCGTTTTCGATGCCGGTAAAACCAGTAGAATTAATGTCGCTCATTTTATGACCGAATTGTTACTTAATGAAGAATTATGGGAAAGATGGAGATTTAAAATGCCGGTGATATATAATGCTGAAAGTTGAGCTATAGATTGAATATAGAACGTGTCAAAATTCTTCTATCGGTTACATGATCATTCCAATATTTAGTGGAGGGACAGATGGATTATCATTAACTGATGAACGGTATTTAGTAATAGATGAAATACTTTCAAAATGGAAAGACATGAAAGGTATTATAATTGATCTTGGATGGAATCACGGTAGCAACACCAGCAATGCCGAAACAGTTGCTGGCCGCTTCGCAGATAAGTCGCGGGTGTATGCACAATATCGTGAGAAGATCGGACCTGGAAAACAAGATTTTTCGCAATGGAAAAATTCTACTATTGAACCGAAAGGGACTTACCAATTTCTTAAACCGGTCGTTGTTCTAACAAGCCGCACCACCGGCAGTTCTGCAGAGATGTTTGTAATGGCTATGCATGTTTTGCCGCACGCTACAATTGTTGGAGATACAACCGGCGGCAGAGTTGGCGCTCCTGTTTATCGTGAATTACCAAACGGATGGTCGTACCGGTTATCAACTAGATATTATGCAGATGCTCAACGTCGTATAATGGAGGACGTTGGTATTTCTCCAGATGTGCATGTACTAACAACCGCCGCAGACTCAGCAAAAGGAATTGATAGAATTTTGGAAAAGGGAATTGAAATTATCAGAAACTCAAAATGAACATTAACTTTTAGTAGAGTTTTAAATTATGAAAACAAAATTTTATTTAACGACCATTCTTATTTTCAGCTTGTCCCATCTTTACGCAACAACAAATAATGCAATAAATAACGATTATAAAACTGACATTAGTGGCATTACATTTTGTATCGATAAAAAAATCGAATTGTTTAATGTTATTGCCTACCTTGCAGATTATCCCTATTTAAACGGATTGGATTATAGTTATAAAAATGATGTTGAAACATACTTTGCCAAATATAGAAAGCATCCTGCAATTGTTAATTTTGAAAGTTTGTTTAGAAAAAGTTTTCGTTCAATAGACGCTCCTATTTTTTTTATGGCATGTTTAGATGATGACTTGAATTACAGAGCAGAACCTCCAGATGTATTCAATAAGATGTATGCAGATAGCCTTAGGAATTTGTTCAAAAAATTCAGAAACGAGTGTAAGTTCGATGAATTTTATTTTGACCATAAGGATTTTTATAATTTACTATTAGCTACAATACAATTTAATTTTAAGGATTTCAAAGAAAAGGAAAGGATAGAAAATTATTTTGATTCAAAGCAGAACTCATATACAATCATTTTAAATTTATTAGGCAGCGGAAATTTCGGCACAAGAATTAAAACCGCCTCGGGAATGGATATTTATTGCATTATAGAACCTGAATCAAATATAGGTGATATTCCCGTTTTCTCAGCAAATAGGGTATTTAATAACTTGATTTGTCATGAATTCAGTCATTCATTTGTAAACCCTTTGGTTGAAAAACAAATCGAAACTATTAACAAGTCATCAGCATTATTTGATACTATAAAACAAGCAATGAATAGCCAAGCTTATTCGGACTGGGAAACAACAGTGAAAGAGCATATAGTGCGGGCTGTAGCATGTCGTCTGGCAGCAAAAAAATATGGTGAGGAATCTTCAAACCTCATTGAATACAGAAATGAAGTTGGACGTCGATTTATTTATGTTATCCCGTTAATTGCCAAATTGAAAGAATATGAACAAAATAGAAAAAGGTACAAGAATTTCAATGATTTTTTTTCTGAACTGCTCTCAATTTTTACAAAAATAAAACCCGAGGATATTTCTAATTATCAAAATACAGTAGCGAGCTTTAGAAAACCTAATATTTCAAATATGCCTGAGTTCGGCAGTGTTGATGCAGAAAAACTTTTAATTATTACGCCAACCGAAGAAAGTGATTCTACAAAGCAGCAACAACTATTTGGTTTTATAAATGATTACAAGCAACATTTTTTCCCTGATTCTAAATTGATTTCAGATAAAGAAGCTTTGAAAATGGATGTTTCAAATTATGATATTATTATTTTTGGAACGCCTAATAGCAATTTGTTTCTAAAAAAATATATTGAGCAAATTCCTGTATTTATTGGTTCTAACAAAATAGTGGCAGATAAGGAATATATAGGTGATGATTTTCAGATGCTAATATCGTGGGTCAATCCTCAAAACGAAAATAGGCACATGTCAATTTATACTGCTCAAAAAACTCAGGATATAATAAATATAAATACTATAATGCCAAGCATTAATTATACAATCGCTAAAAATTACAAAACAGTTAAAAAAGGCAAATACAAAAATTCTATGAATATTTGGACGTGTGATTGAATAAAACTGACAATTTACAAAGGGTTTAGTCTCTATTAGTGTAATTCTTATTACATTGTTCCCCTAAAATTTATTCTGTATTTAAGTTCATGGAATAATTGCGGGCGGATTAAATTGCCTTTGTAAAAAAGTAAGTAATACCAATGCATATGTTAATGCTCATTAAAGGTTCAGCAACGCTTCACAAACGCTCCAACTACGCTTCACCTACGCTATACTCTCGATTCGCCAAGTCCCAATCCGGGCTGAAATTTCGCTAATCATCTATGGCTATAAGAAAAAATATTGTTTTTGAACAAGTCTCTGGCAAGATAGGGGATACAATTACCCGGTATAGATATGGTAAGTATGTAACCTATAAAAAACCGGAATTAATAAATTACAGCTGGTCAACAAAAGCAGTTAATGCTCGTACTAAATTTGGGTACACTGTAAAATTTGCAAGACTAATTAATTCTGTCCCCGAATTGAAGTGTGCATGGAAATCTGTAAAAATTAAAGGCGTTAATCC
>DAIEQP010000081.1 GCA_027347805.1 Ignavibacteria bacterium
ATATTTTTATCAAACATACTTCTGCATCATTAACGATAAATGAAAACGCAGATCCATCGGTACGTGCCGATATGGAAACATATTTTAATAAAACGGTACCCGAATCTGAAGCAAGATTTTATGAGCATACTCTTGAAGGAACTGATGATATGACTTCACATATTAAAGCTTCAATTCTTGGTGCTTCTATTTCTGTTCCTGTTACAAATGGAAGATTTAATTTTGGAACTTGGCAGGGAATTTATTTGTGCGAACATAGGAATCATGGCGGTTCTAGAAGAATTGTAATTACAGTAATAGGTGAATAAATGCGTATCGATCGAATGCTTGGAATTGTTGTTATACTCCTTAATCGCGATAGAATAAGTGCAAAAAGTTTAGCAGAACGTTTTGAAGTTTCTGTTCGAACTATTTATCGGGATATCGAAGCAATCAATATGGCAGGAATTCCAATAATTGCTTATGCCGGGAATAACGGCGGTTTTGGTATAATGGAAAATTACAGGCTTGATAGACAGGTTTTAACACTTTTAGATATGACTAAAATACTTACTGCACTTAAAGGTGTTAGCTCTACTCTTGATGATAATGATATGGATACAGTAACAGAAAAAATTCTTAGTCTTGTTCCGGATGATAAAATGAATCAGATCAAGAAAGGATTTGAAGAATTGTGTATTGATATTATTCCTTGGGGATTTAAGCAAAAATCAAAGGAGTATTTGAAAGAAATTCAAAGAGCAATAACAGGAAAGAGTTTAATTCAATTTGATTATAGAAATTCAAAAGGGGAAAGCGGTAAAAGAATTGTAGAACCCATGACATTAGTTTTCAAAGGTTATTCTTGGTACCTGTTTGGCTTTTGCAGAACAAAAAATGATTTCAGGATTTTTAAAATTGGACGTATGAATAACCTTGAAACACTTTCTGAAAATTTTAGTAGAAAAGAAGTTTCGTATCAAGAAATAAGCAATCGAAATTCTTTTCCAGGAGTTGCACAGGAAGTTGTGCTAAGATATTCTAATGAAATGATAGGACAGGTGGAAGAATACTTTGATGATAGCAATATTGAATATAATGAGGATGGAAGTCTGACTGTAAAATTTATTGCCCCTGAGGATAATTGGCTTCATTCTATCATTTTAGGCGCTGGTGAATTTGTTGAAGTAATAAAACCGGACAATTTGCGATGTTCGATTAAAGAAAAAACAGAAAAAATATTAGGCATTTATAAAAATGATGCTCAGTATGTAACCTCTTAAAATTTCTGCAATGCTAATAATCAAAAGCAAGTATAACTCATGGCAAAATCTAAATTGAATTATGAGTGGCATCTCAAAAACAAGATGCCTGCAAAAGCTACAATTGACCAAAGAATAAAGTGGCATTTAGAGCACATTAAATACTGTGAGTGCAGAGAAATTCCTGAAAAGCTTGTTGAGGAAATAAAAAAAAAGAAAAATTTCCATTAATTAACCAAATATGACACACTGCTGTCACCTTGCTGAAATAAGTTTGTAATGTCAATCAACAAAATTATGAGGTTAAAAATGGAAATGAAATTTTGTCATTCTTGCGGAATTATTCTTGACGGCAATATTGCAAAAGAAATAGCTCCAAATTATTGCGGATACTGCGCAGATGAAAACGGAAATCTGAAACCAAAAGAAGTTGTTCAGTCTGGGGTGGCCGATTGGTTAAAGTCTTTTTCTCCATCTGATGGAAATCCGGATTTTATGAAACGTGCTGAAAATTATTTAAATGCTATGCCTGCCTGGGCAAAAGAATAGGAGGAATTATGGCTATAAAATGTGAGATGAAAGAAATTGGTGTTCAAAAAACAGCTTCAATTAGAACAAGAACTTCAGTAAGTAATCTTCCTGAGACAATAAGACAAGCATATCAATCTATTGGTATTTTGATGTCGGAAAATGGGGTTGAGTGCGTTGGAGCTCCTTTTGCTATCTATTACAATATGGATATTCAGGATCTCGATGTTGAATTGGGATTTCCTGTATCTTCAAGAATTTCTGAAAAGGGAAGGATTAAGAATAGTTTTATTCCTCAAGGAAAAGTGATATCGTTTACACATGTCGGTCCATATAATGAGCTTGAAAGTGCATACAACGAAGCATTCGAATGGATTAAACAAAACAATGTGGAAACAAATGGTGTGGTTTGCGAATTATATCATAACGATCCTGCTGTTTTACCACCAGCTGAATTGATTACAGAAATTTGTATGTATTTAAAAAATTAATTTATTGAGAATGCATTACTTTTTTAATTGACCATAGAGGAAATTTGAAAGTTAATTTCCTCTATGAATAAATGAATTTCTGATTAATTAAAAAATATGTATTGATTTATTAAAATAAAATTGATTGGAGAATATGATGGATATTTCGAAAAAAATTATTGAAATGGAATTAGCTGCGCTGGAAAGGTGGAACAATGGAGATCCATCAGGGTTTTTGGAAATTTGTGCTGTTGATGTAGTCTATTTTGACACTGCTACCGAGAAAAGAATTGATGGACTGGATGAATTGACAGCTTATTATGAAAAACTTAGGGGAATGATTTATGTAGATAAAGATGATATACTAAATCCAAAAGTGCAGGCGGTGGAAGATATGGCAGTGCTTACTTTTAATCTGATTTCGTATGGCAAAGAAAAACTTACAAAGTGGAATTGCACTGAAGTTTATAGAAAAGAATCAAATCAAGATTGGAAAATTATTTCAACTCATTGGTCACTAACTAAGCCTGCTTGAGGCTGAATTAAT
>DAIEQP010000341.1 GCA_027347805.1 Ignavibacteria bacterium
TTAAATTAAACGGAGGAAGCTATGAATATCTCGATCACAGCAAGAAAATTTAAAGCGCATTTTACCTTAAAGGAACATATACTGAGCGAAGTTAAATCCCTGAAAAAATTTAATGATGATATTATGAATGCAGAAGTTATATTGAGCTATCAGAACCCAAGGAACAGTATCAAAAGCGCAGAAATAGTTCTGCAGGTACCTGGTCAGACTTTAACAGCCAAAGAAGATTCAGATAATTTTACCAAATCAGTTAATTCTGCAGTTGAAAAATTATCACGGCAATTAGTAAAAATAAAAGCTAAAAGAACTTCTCACAAAACGATCAATTCTGAAAGGTTTAAATGATTAAAATAGACCAAAAAGCTATTTCAAAAAAAGAATATATTTCTGTAGATTTTTTCTACAGAGCTACGAAAGATACTTTCAAGTTAAAATTGCTTTCAGATAGGTCCGGATTTGAAAATAAAATTTTTGAACAAAATATGCACAGACCGGGCCTTGCGCTTGCAGGCTTCGTTGATTTATTTTCTTATTCGAGAGTAAAGGTTTTCGGAAATACTGAAATGCAATATCTTGCTCAATTGAGCGATGATAAAAAGAAACAAACCCTTGAAAGGCTTTTTAAATTTGAGATTCCCTGTATAATCATTACAGATAAAAATCAGTCTTTCCCGATTTTGCTGGAATTAGCAAACAAACATCATATTGCAATTTTAGGCTCTCAATATCCTACAACAAAAACAATTTATTTATTAAGCGATTTTCTGGACGATCAATTTGCTTCAAGAATTTCAATACACGGTTCTTTTGTTGATGTTTATGGCGTAGGGATTTTGTTTGTAGGAAAATCTGGGATAGGGAAAAGTGAAGTCGCGCTCGATCTTGTCGAACGGGGTCACAGACTTGTAGCAGATGATGTTATAATTCTTACAAAAAAGGGGGAGTGAATTTTAATGGGTTCTGGCACGAACCTTGTTAAACACTTTATGGAAATACGTGGACTCGGACTTATAAATGTTGAAAAAATGTTTGGTATTCGTGCAATCAGGCACCAAAAACGGCTGGAAATTGTTGTTGAACTGGAAATCTGGGACGAAAAATCTGAGTATACGCGAACCGGTCTGGATGAAAGTGTAGTAACTATTTCAGATGTTGAAATTCCTTATGTTAAATTACCAATAATTCCTGGTAAAAATATTACAGTAATATCCGAGGTAATAAGCCTGAATTATTTATTGAAGCATTATGGTTATGATTCGGCAAAATTTTTCGAAAAACGACTTACAAGCAGGCTATCAAGGAAAGGAAATGATGATATACGTGGCGTTGATTATTTCGAACATGATTTCGAATAAAAATCAAAGTTTGCTTGACTAATTAAACCTAATTTAATACATTCTCAACTCATATATGAAAAAATTATATTACTTTTCTAAGTCAAAATTACAGTTTATAGAGATCAAAAATTATAAAGCGAAGCTTACAGCTTACTTTACTTTAGCAGTTTTGACATTTAGTGCATTTATTTTTGGAGCTTATTTCTTCATTAATTCTATAACAAATCCGGGCAACAGCTTGATTGCGTTAAAATCGGAGAATGAAATACTAAAGAAAAAATTGTTTGAGGTTACCAACAAATTTGAAGTTGTAAATAAACAGGTAGACAGCTTAAGCAGGTTTGACTCTGAGTTGAGGCTTGCCGCTGATCTTGAACCGATTTCTGAAGAGGAAAAGAAACTTGGTGTTGGCGGTGGATATTTTGATAACTCTTTAGATTTTCTTAAGGATGAGTCAGCATTTAAATTGAAAACTGCAATTTCATTTGCTGATGAAGTTACGCGGAAAGTATCATTTGAAAGATCGCAGTATGATGAAATTGCCAATCAGTTGAATGAAAATAAAAAATTATATGCTTCTATTCCTGCGATAAAACCATGTGACGGAAGTATTTCTTTACACGGTTTTGGGATGAGATTTCATCCTATACTTGGAATAAAAAGAATGCACGATGGAATTGATATAATTACAGACAGAGGAACTCCAGTACATGCTGCTGGCAGAGGTAAAATAGATTTTGTCGGATATAAAGGAGGCTATGGCCTTACAATTGAAATAGATCACGGATTTGGCTACAGATCTGTTTATGCACATCTGTCAAAAACACTTGTCAAGGAAGGACAGTTAGTAAACCGTGGTGACGTAATTGCTAAAACCGGTAATTCAGGTTTATCCACAGGACCACATTTACATTATGAAGTACATCATAACGGAGTAATTGAAAACCCTAAAGGATTTTTCTTTGATGATGTAAGCTTTTTTGATTCAACAAATAGTAACTTAAAGCATTAAAATTATGGAGCGAACTATGATTTGGACCGTTGAGCTTGCCTCTTATTTAGATGATGCACCGTGGCCGGCTACAAAAGAAGAATTGATTGAATATGCTGATAGAATTGGCGCCCCATACGAAGTGATTGAAAATCTAATGGAACTGGAAGATACAGAAGAACCTTATGAATCGATTGAAGATATCTGGCCTGATTATCCTTCTGAAGAAGATTTCTTTTATAACGTAGACGATTAGTTAAAGCGCCTGCAGGCGCTTTTTTTATAACTGATAAATTATGGAAAACTGGCAGGGAATTTACGGACAACAATCTGTAATAAATATTTTGAACAACTTAATTGAATATTCCACTATTCCCCATGCACTATTATTCAGCGGTTTAAGTGGCGTAGGAAAGGAGTTTACTGCAATTCGTTTTGCTCAGGCATTAAATACAAATTACCTGCCTGATAAAAAAGCAGTTGTGGTTAATAATCTCATTAATAATTT
>DAIEQP010000349.1 GCA_027347805.1 Ignavibacteria bacterium
TTTTTGCATTTTTACTTTCCTTTAATAAAGGCAATAAATTTCTTATAAGTTTTATTGGCGCAACAAGATTTATATTTAATACATCTGATATTTTAGAATCGCCCAGATTTTCTAAAAGAGAAATCTCATTAATACCGGCATTGTTAATTAAAATATCGATAGGAGTTTTAAATTTAGTCGAAAAATTCTTTATTGAATTTTCACTGCTAAGGTCTAATTCTTTTCTAGTTGGAACAATAACTTCTATAGAATTTTCTACAAATTTAGATACAATAGCTTTACCTATTCCTCTGCTTCCACCTGTGATTAAAGCTCTCATAAAATAATCATTAGGAAATTATTGGAATAATCATATTGTTATTAAATTCTTCTCTTGGTAAAAATGGGTCTAAATCTTCAAGAGGTTTTGAGACTAATTGTCCATTCGCTAAACGTAACGAAGATTGTTTTGGGGCAAATTGCTGTTCAAGATCAATCATAATTTCGCATAACGAAGGTTTGCTCCCGTCAATATTAATTTTAATAATTCTTTCTAAATCATCATGATTATCACATTTATGATATTCTATTCCAAATGAAGCACATAAGATTTGAAAGTTTGGGAATCCTAAACCATTTTCAGGTCCCACTCCAACTTGAGGTGGTTCAAAAAAATTTGCTTGAGTTTGCCTTATTGAATGATAACCGTTATTATTTAGTAAAAATATTTTTATTGGTAATTTTAGATAAGAAATTGTAGCCAGTTCCTGAATATTCATCATGATACTACCATCTCCAGCAAGACAAATAACTTTTTTAAAGCCTGAACCAATACATGCGCCAATAGAAGCCGGCAAATCATAGCCCATGGATGCAGAGCCTGAATTGGTGTATAATCTCTGTCCTTTTTTTATTATAGCTGCTTGGAAACTGGTGACACATGCAGTTCCGTCACCAGATACTATAATTTGGTCTTCTTCAAGGTTATTAAATAAGTTTTCCACAAAACCATATGGATTGATAGGTGATTTTTTCTCAAAATATTTTTTTAGAACTATTGGATATCTATCTTTTCTTTCTTTACACCAAATTAACCAATCGTCTTTAGAATCTAACGATATAGATTTAAGCTTAACTATTAGTTTTGGTATAAAATTCTTTAGATCAGCTAAGATTGGAAAATCAATTTTCAAAGTGGGTTTTTTCAATTCCGTTTCGTCAATATCTACCATTATTTTATATGCTTCACGTGCAAATGTTTTATAATTATAACCTATTTGCCGAATGTTTAATCTGGAACCTAGTACTATTAATAGATCAGAGTTTTGAACTGCAAAGTTGCCGGCACGATCTCCCACTGTTCCTGGTCTCCCCACGTAGAAATTATTTTCATTTTCTATTATATCATGTGCATTCCAGGCAGTAACAACTGGAATTTTCAATAAACCAACTAACTCCAAGAATTCATCAACCATTTTTGCTGCCCGGATTCCATAACCAACTAATAAAACGGGTCTTTGAGCTTCTTTTAATTTTTCAACCACCTGATTAATAATTTCATCTTTGGGTTCTTGTGGATTTTCCGATTGATCTTCAAGGGGATTATATTCTCTTAAATTATTTTCATCAATATATGACCCTTGTATATTCATAGGTATATCTATCCAAACAGGCCCTGGCCTTCCATTTTGAGCTATGAATAAAGCTTTTTCAATGTGATACTTAGCTTCAACAGGATCTGTTATCATAGCAGCATACTTTGTCATGGTTGCCGCAACATCAATTATCTTAGCAAACTCTTGATCACCTAATTGCCTTAAATTCATGCCAGTGCTTTTAACTGTCGTGTCATATCTTACTTGCCCGGAAATCACCATCATAGGAATCGAATCAGTCCAAGCACCAAACACCCCATTCAATGCATTAATGCCACCTGGTCCCGTTGTAACATTTACTACGGCAATATTTCCACTCAATCTAGCATAACTTTCAGCAGCCATGGCACAAGCTTGTTCATGATGACAACATACATATTTTAATTTTGGATGTTTACCAAACGAATTATTTAAGTGCATGGCTCCGCCACCAGTTACCATAAACACATGTTCAATGCCATGTTTGGCAATAACATCCGCAACTAAATCACTTACTTTTATCATAGGGATTTTTTATTCGAATAAAACTGAATAGTTTTTTTTATGCTGTTAATTAAATCAATATTAGAATTTAATTGAAACTCATGCTTAATAAGAGAAACAGAAGGAACATACCTTTCAAAATTCTTCGGTGAATTCGGTCTCAACTTTATTTGGATTTTAATTTTATTATCAAAACAATTTGCAATATTTTCTGCCAATTCTTTTATGTTAATATCCACATCAGATCCAACATTATACGGCATGTTATTTTTGCCTTTTAACAATATAGTAAAAAGCCATATCATTAAATCTGCTGAGTATAAATATGACCGATAAGGCGTGCCAACGCCTTTAATTATTATATCTTTTTCATGTAAAACGTTAAGAATAAAATTCCCAATTGCAAAATGTGTATCTAAAGGCAAATAAGGGCCTACAAAAGCAAAGCAGCGCGCAATCTTAACCGGTACGCTATACTGGTTAAAATAAATTGCACTTAACAACTCGCCAACACGCTTTCCTTCTCCATAAGCGGAACTCGGTTCTAAGCAATTTGGCGCTCCATTATAATCCTCAGAAATATGTGTAATTTCACTTGGCTGTTTTCCGTACACAGCGCCAGAACTTATAAATAAAAAGGATTTTACTTTTTTCTCTTTTGCTAATTCAAGCGTTCTACGCGTCCCTTCAACAATAGTATCAAACATTAACAGAGGATCTTCATTATTTAATTTAGCGCTTGCTTCCGTTGCCGCATGGATAATGTAATCAATTTGTTCGTTTGGGAAATCAAAATTCCTTACATCGCCTTTAATAAACTTAAAAATCGGGTTGCTCTTTATGTAAACAAATTCATCTAAAAATTTTCCCGGATTCCGAGATAAAACAATTATTTTAAAATTTAAGTCAAGTTTATAATTTGCATAAGCAAAAGTTTCCAAAAACCATTTACCGAAAAAACCGGTACCACCGGTAATAAAAATAGTTTTATTCTTAAAGTTTGTCCATAACTCCACAGTATGTTTTAAAATATGCTCTAAATCTTCTTCAAGAAGCGGATTGTAATATTTGGAATTTTTATCATTCATATTTTCAAAAATAATAAATTAAAAATCCTAAAAATAATCTACCAAATTCATTTTAATGCAATTCAGTTGTTCTGTATATTATATATTACTTTTGTCTGCTTTGTGGGACTTCTTTTTTCCTTTGCGAAACTTTGTGATATTATTTTTTTGTTACACGCTTGTCCGCCCTTTTCTGCCGGAAAGTTGCGCCAAGTTTTCACGAACCTGTCCGCCTCTGGTGGAGTGCCACATAGGACATAATCCAACACTCATTCCCAATCATCCGTTACCACATTTCGTTCCGTTACGCCATGCTCAACTAAATATTTCTTAAAGTTCTTTATCATTACCGGAGGTCCCGATATAAAGTATGTGTTGTTTTTTCCATTATCTTTTAGAATAGATTCTATGTTTATTATTCCTTCTCTATCTTCATATACTAATTTCACGAATTTTGACGAATTATACGAATTGCACGAATTATTACGAATTGCACGAAGCTCCTCTTCATAAATATTATATTCTTGAGAGCGAAAGCCTAAATATATTTTTGGATTTATATATTCATTGAATGTTCTATCATTAAAAAGGGAAAGAAAAGGTGTTACTCCGGTTCCGCCAGCTATGAATACGCAATTACTTTTATCATGCCCTCTCTGAAAAATATCACCGTACGGAAGCTTCAGCCATACTTCCTTTCCTTCGTGTAATTCGTTTTTCATCCTATTCGTGAAATTCCCTTTAACGGCAAAGGTTATTTTCAGCAGCTCATCATTCGGATTTGACTGCATTGAGAAACATCTGGATTCAGGCCATTGCTCTGCGCTATCATAATCATCCAAAGCTAAATGCAAGAATTGTCCCGGGAGATATTTAAACTTATTCTCTGATGAAAAAGTGATAGTATAAATATCCGGCAGAGGATTTATAATTTTTTCTACTTTTGCTTTATATTTCCTTGTTATCACGAATTACACTAATTTCTTAATTACTAATTTCACGAATTAAATCGAATGACACGAATTATTAAGCATTACGCCTGTGGGCGTTACGCCATAAAGCGTAATATAAATTGTTTAAAAAACGGGTCATCAAAGGAATAATCATTTCCATTCTTTTCAATAACGCCGCTGTTTATTAAACCCGTTAAAGCTTTTTGCGTGGTGGATTGAGCCGACAAACGATATTTTTTTGCATAATCGGCAGAAAAGACATTAGTTTCACTTAAAGCAAGGGCTTTTAACAATTTCTTTTGATATGCTGTCTGGCGGTCAAATAACTCTAAATAGTAGTCACTCTTCAAATCAATTATTTTATTAGAGCAGGCATTTATTACTTCTTTATCAACAATTTGCTTTTGGTTAATTATATATTGCCAAACTTCGGATGCAAGAAATTGGATATAATAGGGAATACCGCCGGCACGCTCTACTAAATAAGAAGCGGTTTCTTCATCTAAACCAATATTACTCAATGAGAATCTGTCAATTAAAAATTTAATCGTATCTTTTATTGGAAGAGCAGTCAGATTTATTGCAAATGCTGAATTATAGAATGCCCTGCTTTTATTCGTGAACATATCGGAAAGTAGATGAGTTCTGCTGCCTAAAAATATATAATTTACGTTAGCGTGATGCTGAATTTTGCTTCTGAGTAACTTCTCAAAATTTTCGCCGTTTAATTTATCAATATCCTGAAATTCGTCCATTATAATAATATACTTTTTCTTCTCACCGGAAAGTTTTTCGGGCAAATCAATAACTGCATCCATTGTTTTATCTGAAATTTTATGTTCTATGAAATCAATTGAGAACTCCGGCAAGCCGTTTTGATCGAACGATAACTTTGGCTTAATACTTTTAACAAATTTAGCTACTGCTTCTAATGCGCTGTCAATATTACTCTGTTTGGAAAGGATTGCTTTTGTAAAAACCTCAATAAATGATTCACGCGAATATACACTCATAAAATCAAAATAGATGCATACGAATCCCAAAGTAGTCAATGATTCCATAGCTTTTATTACAAGCGAAGTTTTGCCGTAACGCCTAGGCGCATACAACACAAGATTATTCCCTCCGGCTAATGTATTAACAATACGCTTTAACTCATCTTTCCTATCGAAAAAATTAGGCTCTTTTACTACTGTGCCGTAAACAAACGGATTCATAAATTAATATTTAGTCCAAGAAAATGATTACTGCTTTTATTTTCAACACCCTTGTTACTAATTTTACAAATTATATTAATTGACAATACGTTTATATGTTAATGATGGCGTTCCGAAGCTGATAAGTAATCCAAGGTTATATTTAGTTGCTTTTACATTATTAATTGTTTGTTTGATATCAGCATCAATTAAAAATTTTGTAGCTTTCAACTCAATAATAATTGAATCAAAACAAACAAAATCTGCTTTAAAGAATTTTTTCAATGGTTGATTATTATAAAACACAGGTAACTTCTTTTCACGTTCATAAGGTATATTAATTTTCTTAAATTCCAATTCAAGTGCTTCGGAGTAAACACTTTCTAAAAACCCGGGTCCAAGTTTCTTATGAACCTCCATGCAAGCACCTATGATCTTATAGCTTTCTTCTTTAAATAAAATATTCGTGGAATTCGTAATAATTCGTGTAATTTGTTCTAAAATGGAATTCGTCCTTATTCGTGCAATTCGTATTCACCCTAAATCTTGAAATTTGATATGAATTTATCAAGTATGTTTTCAATATAACCCAACTTTTCTTTAGTATTCCCGGGATACGTTCCTATGAAAAAAGTATTGTTCATTATACAATCGGTATTATTAAGATGATCAGCTATTCGAAAATTTTTCCCTATAAACGCCGGCTGCTTTACCAAATTACCGCCGAATAAATTTCTTGTCTCTATTAAGTTCTCATTTAAATATTTTGTAATATCATCTCTTTGAAACGGCGCACTTTCTTTAACAGTAACTATAAAGCTGAACCAAGCTGGGTCACTATTAGGCGTAGCTTCCGGTAAAATAAAATACTCAATGTACTTCGCAAAAATTCGTTTTAATTCGTGAAAATTCGTTTTCCTTTTAAAGCAAAATGAAGGAAGTTTTTCAATCTGTGCCGCTCCTACTGCCGCCTGCATATCGGTCATTTTTAAATTATACCCAATCTCCGAATAAACATATTTATGGTCGTAACCGTAAGGCAGCGTGCCGAACTGCTGCGAGAATCTCTTGCCGCATGTATTGTTCTCTCCACCTGCGCAGTAGCAGTCTCTTCCCCAGTCTCTAAAGGACCTTAAAAGCCT
>DAIEQP010000355.1 GCA_027347805.1 Ignavibacteria bacterium
TGAAATTATTAATATCGCTTGCGATGTTCAACCGGACCTAGCAACAATAGTTCCTGAAAAAAGGCAGGAGCTCACTACTGAAGGCGGTATAAATGTTATAGATAATATCAAACAAATCAAGAATGCAATAATCCGTTTGCACGATTCAGATATTCCTGTTTCACTTTTTATTGAACCTGATATTAATCAAATAGATGCAGCTGCTGAGATCAATGCGGATTTTATTGAAATTCATACAGGCATCTATGCAAATGCGCAGAGTGAAGAAGAATCATACGATGAACTTGAACGTGTTCGAATTGCTGCAAAACATGCGAAAAAACTTGGACTAAGTGTAAATGCCGGTCATGGACTAAATTACGTTAACATGAAAGAATTTGTTGCTATTAAGGAAATTGATGAAGTAAGTATTGGGCAGGCTGTTATTGCGCGTTCACTATTTGTTGGAGTTGAAAAAGCAGTAAAAGAAATGATCGAAATAACCAGGGGTTAATTATTACTCAAATCAAATTAGTTGTATCTGCAGAAAGGATATTTTTAAGTGCATTCAATTGAATGGAAAGAAGAATTCTCTATTGGGAATAATGAAATAGATAGCCAGCACAAAAGATTAATAAGTTTATTAAATGAACTTCTTGAAGCAGAGAATTTGCATGTTCGCTCAAACGTTATATCCAAAGCTTTATATAAATTAATTGATTATGCCAACGAGCATTTTTCTATGGAAGAGAAATTCATGATTGAAATTGATTTCCCGAGACTCCAGGAACATAAAAAAGAGCATTATTACTTCAAAAAGATGGCTACTCAATTTTGCATGGAAACTGTTGACAGACAGAAAGATGTTCCGCATGAGATAATAACATTTCTTGCCGAGTGGACTGTAAGTCATGTTATGTATTCCGATCAGGAAATCAAAAGGTTTTTGGCTGAGGTGAAAGTTTGAGTTATAGTGTTAAGAAAAAACTTTTTACAAAATTAGAACAGCACCATAAATATTTCGATCGTTCAAAAATATCACCCGATCCGCTTGAATTTCCTCATAAGTTTACAAATCCAGTCGATATCGAAATTAGTGCATTTCTTTCGGCAACCTTTGCTTATGGAAATATAAGGCAGATAATGAATACTCTCAATAAACTGCATTCAATTATGGAATGGCAGCCAAATAAATTCTTAATTAATTATAAGCATGTGAGAAGTAAAAATATCTTTAAAGATTTTAAGCATCGATTCTTTTCAAGCTCAGATATTGAAAGATTATTTTTGGGATTGCATAAAATCTACAAATCTGGCAACAGCATCAAAAAAATATTTCTTTCCGGTTATAATGAAAATCATAATCTAAAGAAAACAATATCGGTGTTTTCCCAAAATATGATTACGCTGGTAGGTGCTACAAAAGATGTATCTCATGGAATAAAATTCATGTTCCCTGATCCTGAAAAAGGTAGTGCTTGTAAACGCACAAATCTTTTTCTTAGATGGATGGTCAGAAATGACGAACTAGATTTTGGTCTGTGGAATGAAATACCTACTTCTGTTTTAATAATTCCTGTCGATGTTCATGTCGCAAGGATTTGCAGGCAGCTAAAGCTTACTTCACTCAAAAATGTATCATGGAAAATGGCTGAAGAAATAACCGGCAATCTCAGAAAATTTGATCCTATTGATCCAGTTAAGTATGATTTTGCAATTTGCCATATAGGGATGAGGAAAATGATTTTTTAATTAAGATTTACGAAGTTCGAAGTGCAAAGTTATAGCATTGTGGTAATCATGAAAAATGAATTGATTGCTAGAACAAAGAAATTTGCTGTTGATGTTATCAATTTTGTGAATTCGATTCCATATTCACAAACATCCAAAGTTATAATAAACCAGTTAATACGCGCAGCAACCTCTGTTGGAGCTAATTATAGAGCAGCACAAAGGGCAAAATCGGGAGCTGATTTTTCGTATAAGATAAAAGTTGTTGAAGAAGAAGCCGATGAAACAATCTATTGGCTTGAGTTGATTTTGGAAGCAAAATTATTAAATGATAACACTATTACAGATGAATTATTAAAAGAGGCGAATGAATTAACAGCGATATTCAGCTCAATCTCAATAAAATTAAAAAGTAGGAAACAAAATTAGTAGAAAATTTTTTCCTTCTTCCTTCGACTTTCGAACTTCGTAATTTTCAATTATCTATTTATATTAGTCACCAAATAATAGAAGCATATTCCAGGCTTCATCAAATATCTCACCAAATAGGAGAATGACATGGCGGAACAAAAGAAACATGTACCATTTGTTTCTTCCGAAACTAACATGGCAGAATTCACAATTAGAGCATTGTTAATTGGTTTAGTTATGGCAGTGGTTCTTGGGGCAGCAAATGCTTACCTTGGATTGAAAGCAGGTATGACGATAGCTGCAACTTATCCTGCTGCTGTTATAGGAATGGCTCTTTTAAAATTAATGAAGGGTTCAATCCTTGAAGAAAATTTTGTTAGAACAGTTGGTTCTATAGGTGAATCTGTTGCTGCTGGTGCAATTTTCACAATACCTGCGTTTTATATTTCCGGGTTGTGGGCAACAGATTTTAGTTCCTTTTCACATTACATTCAAGCATCGGCAATAATGTTTGCCGGAGGTTTGCTTGGAATTATGTTTGTTGCATTACTTAGAAAAGTAATGGTTGAAGATGCTGAATTACCTTTCCCAGAATCTGTAGCTGCATCCGAAATTCATAAAGCTGGCCGTGCCGGCGGATCTGGAGCTAAATTTTTATTTCAAACAATGGCTCTTGGTGCTTTGATTGAAGTTTTACGTTCATTCAAATTTTTTGCTGCATCATGGGAAAAGTTTATTGCGTTCGCACAGAACACAATTTATTTTACACGTAATCAGGCAGCTATTGCTAAAGATCCAACAGCAATTCCTCAAGCAAAAGTTCAGGGAGGAATGTTATTAAGTTCTCCTGGTGTTAGTCCTGCTTTTGTTGGTGTAGGATATATTATTGGACCAAAATTAGCTTCATTAAACTTCAGCGGCGGTTTACTCGCATGGGGATTATTCGTGCCGATCCTGATGTATTTCCTCGGTCCTCAACTTGGAATTGAAAAAATGAATGGTGAAGAATTAAGTGCAACCGCCGGAAATATTTGGTATTACTTAGTTCGCCCAATTGCAATTGGCGGAATGTTAACTGGTGCCGGATTCACTTTATTTAAAATGAGAAAAAGTTTAGCAACTGGAATTGGCAGAGCTATTAGTGATGTTAAAAAGGCCGCTACTGCTCAGCATGAAACTGCCAGAGTTGATAAAGACATGCCTTTTACTTGGGTATTGTTGGGTATTGGTGTTGCATCAGTATTAACTTTTGTAATTTATTTTTACTTCGCACAAAATGTTATGGCTGCTTTAGTTGCAACAGTTGTAATGATTATTGCAGGATTTTTCTTTGCAGCAGTTTCAGGTTATCTTGTAGGAATCATTGGTTCTTCAAATAATCCTATCAGTGGTTTAACTCTTTCAACATTAGTCATAGCAGCAATTCTAATGGTTGCTCTTGGTATGAAAGGTAATCAGGGAGTTGCAGCAGTATTAGCTGTCGCTGCGGTTGTTTGCGTTTCATCTGCAGTTGCAGGAGAAATGCTGCAAGATTTGAAAGTTGGACATATACTTGGAGGAACACCATGGCGCATGCAGATTGGTGACATTCTTGGTGTTGCATTAGCTGCTGCTGTTATGTTTATTCCGCTTTTTATTCTTAATGAAGCTGATTTAAAAACCGGCGGAACTGGATTTGGCGGTAAAGCATTATCAGCTCCACAAGCCGGATTAATGGCAATGCTTTCTCAAGGAATTGTTGCTGGTAAAATGGCATGGCCGTTAATTATTGTTGGAATGATAATGGGCTTTGGTTTTGTTTTGATGGGTGTTAAAAGTCCAATGCTGGTTAGCGTTGGAATGTATTTATCTCTCGAAACAACTTTTGCAATTTTTGTTGGCGGTTTGATTAAAGGAATCGTTGATAAAATTGTAGCAAGACGTAAATTTAACGAAGCTCAAAAAATCAGGACGGAGAATAATGGAGTTCTTCTTGCTAGCGGATTTATTGCGGGTGAAGCCTTAACGGGATTGGTTTTTGCTGCAGTAACATTTTTCTCTGGCAAAAAACCTAACGAAATTTTCTCATTCTTCGAGAATCCAACTTACTTAGTTAGTTTGCTTGTATTTGTTGTACTTGGATATGTATTAATAAGCGTTCCAATAAAAAATGCTGGTAAACCGGACGATCCTGCTCCACCAGCAGTTTCTATGTAAGTAAAAAATCACACTGAGCAAAGACTAAGTGTGATATGAATTTTTATTGGTCATGCCTAGATAAAATCGGCATGACCTTTTTAATATGTTAATTAAAGTCTTGGTTGATTCAACAAAAGGAAAGAATGAATTTTTTTCAGCGAAGAAAAGTTCTAAAAAATACAAGTGCCTTCGAATTGACTCCGGTTCGTCTTGTAGATCATGAAATTGATGATCAGAAATTGGTAACCGTTCTAATACCAAAATTTACGAATCAGTTTACTGTTAAATACCTGCAGCCCAAATTGAAATTCCCATTTATCAAACTTAAGCTCGATGAATTGGGTTCTGCTGTTTGGATTGCAATTGACGGCAGGAAGAAAGTTGGCGCCATTGCATCGGAACTTGTAATTACTTTTAGTGATAAAATAAAACCGGTTGAAGAAAGATTGCCGAAATTTTTAACTCAACTGTATGAACAAAGATTAATTTCATTTGAAGAATTGAAAGGAGTTTAACAATGGGAGAAGCATTAGGAAATTTAAAACCAGAATTGCTTTGGAAACATTTTGAAGAGATTTGTAACCGACCTCATCCAAGCCGCAAAGAACAACTTGTTTCAAAATATGTTGTTGATTTTGCTAAGCAGAATAATCTTGAATGTAAAAGCGATTCGTTTGGAAATATTGTAATCAAAAAACCAGCCTCTGCCGGAAAAGAAAATTTGACTCCGGTTGTAATGCAGGGACACCTTGATATGGTTGCTGAAAAAAATGCAGATGTTACACACGATTTCGACAAGGAGTCAATTAAATGTTATGTTGATGGCGACTGGGTAAAAGCAAAAGGTACTACTTTAGGAAGTGATAATGGAATTGGTGTTGCTGCTGCACTTGCTGTCCTTGAAGATAAAACTTTAGAACATGGACCGATTGAAGCATTGTTTACACTAGATGAAGAAACAGGTTTAAATGGTGCACAAGCACTGCAGCCTGGATTTGTAAGCGCAGATATTCTGATGAATCATGATTCAGAAGAAGATGGCGCATTGTACATAGGCTGTGCAGGCGGTCAAAATACTTTTGTGAAATTCAAATTCGAACCGAAAGATATTCCGGCTAAAACTATTGCTTTCGAAATTAAAGT
>DAIEQP010000358.1 GCA_027347805.1 Ignavibacteria bacterium
TCTTTAATGTGTTCATTAGTCAGCATAAAAATCCTCGTGTTTAATTTTTATTCAATGCGAAATTTCCAACCGAAGTTCCAATGTTTCCTCCAGTAACCAATTTCAAAAGGTTATCCGGTTTATCCATATTAAAAACAATAATTGGCAAATTATTTTCCTTGCAAAGAGAAATAGCAGTCATATCCATTACACGTAAATCTTTTTGAAGAACATCAAGGTAGTTTATTTCTTCAAACATTTTTGCATTTGTATTTTTTTCAGGATCAGAATCATATACACCATCAACTCTTGTTCCTTTTAATATTGCATCAGCTTCAATTTCAACTGCGCGTAAAGAAGCCGCGGTATCTGTGCTAAAATATGGATGCCCAGTACCGGCACCAAAAATTACAATTCTACCTTTTTCAAGATGTCTGATTGCTCTTCTGCGTATGTACGGCTCTGCAATAGCAGACATGTTTATTGCAGTCATCAAGCGTGTGTACATCCCATTGCTTTCCAATGTATTCTGAAGCGCAAGTGAGTTAATCATTGTTGCAAGCATTCCCATCTGATCGCCTGTAACTCTATCTATTCCCTGTCCGTTTGCATTCAACCCGCGATAAATATTTCCGCCGCCAATAACAATTCCAACCTGAGCGCCAAGTGTGTGAATTTTTTTTATTTCCTGTGCAAAGAAATTCAGGATTTCGGGATCGATACCAAATTCTTTTTCGCCTGCAAGAGACTCGCCCGAAAGTTTCAACAATATTCTTTTGTATTTGAGATTCTTATTCATAACCCTTCCAATATAAAAAAAAAGGCCTTATTGTGAAATAAGACCTTTCCGCGTTTTACTTTTTCTCATCACTAAGATGAAAACGTTTGAACTGGATTAACTTTGCCTGTGTTCCATTTTTCTTATTGAAATCTTCAATAAGCTGTGAAACTTTCTTTGTATTATCTTTTACGAATACTTGCTCAAATAAACAATTCTCTTCATAAAATTTATTCAACTTACCAGTTGCAATTTTTTCGAGAATCTGTTCCGGTTTTCCTTCCTTACGTGCGATCTCTTTATAAATATCCATTTCTTTTTCTACCATTGTTTTATCAACTTCTTCGCGGTAGATTGAAACAGGTCTCATCGCAGCAATCTGCATTGCAATATCTTTAAGTATCGGAGTAAATTCGGAAGTTTTATCAGCAGGAACATTATCTGCAGTAATAACAACACCAAGTTTAGATCCATGATGAATATAATCTACTACCATTCCATTCGGCATAGATTCGATTGAAAATCGTGATACCTGAATCTTTTCGCCAATCTTTCCGATAATTGCATTTAATTCTTCTGCCAGATTTTTTCCGTTAACAGTTAATGCCATTAAAGCATCAACATCTGCAGGCTGATTTGAAACTACTGCTTCCAAAGCAAGATTAGCAAAGGCAACAAAGTCATCACTTTTTGCAACGAAATCTGTTTCGCAATTAACTTCAACAATTGCTGCAGTTTTTCCATCATTAAAAATTTTAGTTAGAACCAAACCTTCATTAGCAGCACGTTCAGCTCTTTTTGCAGCAACAGCAGCACCTTTCTTACGCAGAATTTCGACGGCTTTTTCATAATCGCCATTTGCTTCTTCAAGCGCCTTTTTACAATCCATCATTCCAGCGCCGGTCTTATCTCTTAACTCTTTTACTTGATTTGCACTTAATGCCATAAATCTATTTCCTTATAAAAATTTTTTAGTTCTCTGATTTTGCTTCAGTTGTATTTTGCTCAGCTGGTTTTTCTTCAGGTTTTGGTGATTCTGCCTGCTGAGGTCTGTTTTCACCTCTTTGACCAGGTTTTCTGTCACCGCGTGGTTTACGATCTCCACCGCGTTTATCATCTCTGCCTTCAAATTTTACACGACGAACTTTACCTTTACCATCTTTCTTTTCGATTTCTTCTTCTTCAATCTTTTTGTGTTTTTCACCTTCAGCAGCTTCGTGTGCTCTTAATTCTTTTGATTTAGCTGTTCCTTCAATAACAGCATCGGCAATCACTTTAGCAATAATTTCAACTGCACGTGCAGCATCATCATTTGCAGGAATTACGTAATCAATCGGGTCAGGATCACAGTTAGTATCAACAATAGCAAACACAGGAATATTTAATCTTTTAGCTTCATTAACAGCAATAGATTCTTTCTTTACGTCAACTATAAATAATGCACCTGGAAGTTTTGACATTGATTCAACGCCATCGAGAAGTTTTCTTAGTTTATCTCTTTCGCGTGTCTTCATTAATCGTTCTTTCTTTGTAATCTTTTCAAAAGTACCATCGCTTTCCATCTTATCGATTAACTGCAGGCGTTTGATACTTTTACGAATAGTAGAAAAATTTGTTAACATTCCACCCAGCCATCGTTCACTAACCCAGTTACTTTCGGAACGTTTTGCTTCCTGGGCAATTATTCCTTTTGCCTGTTTTTTTGTTCCAACAAACATTACACGTTTGCCTTGAGAAACGATTTCAGCCATTGCATCAGCAACAGAATCAATTGCTTCCTGGGTTTTCTTTAAATCAATAATATGAATACCATTCTTCTCCATGAAGATGTATGGTTTCATTTTAGGATTCCATCTGCGGGTTAAATGACCAAAGTGTGCACCGGATTCGATGAGTTCAGTGAGTTGTACTCTTGACATGATTTCTCCTGTTTATCTTCTACCTTCTTCATCTTTGCCCTTCATCCATTTTTTTGTAGGACACAGGGGGCAAATCCAAAGGTATGAATGATTGTATAAATAAGTTGATTATCTCTTTGAAAATTGGAAACGTTTACGAGCTTTTTTCTGTCCGTATTTTTTACGTTCAACCATTCTAGGATCTCTTTTAAGAAGACCTTCAGCCTTTAATGGTGCTCTGAAATCACCATTGATTTCTTCTAAAGCTCTAGCAATACCAAGACGAATAGCATCCGATTGACCGTTGATTCCGCCGCCATTTGTATTTGCAAATACATCATACTTGCCAGCAGTTTCTGTAACAACAAAAGGTAACAAAATGTTATCTCTCTGTTCTTTCATTGGGAAGTAATCTTCAATTGCTCTATCATTGATTGTTACTTTGCCTGAACCACTTCTTAAAAAGATTCTTGCAATAGCGTCTTTTCTTCTACCAACAAAGATTTTATCTACCATCAAAAAGCTCCGTTAAAAACTTAATACTTCTGGTTTTTGTGCAGCATGTGGATGTGTTTCACCTGCATACACTTTTAATTTCCTGTTTAATTTTTTTCCTAATTTTGTTTTTGGAAGCATACCCTTAACAGCATATTCAATTACTAGTTCGGGTTTTTTTTCCATTAACTCAGCAAATGAACGGAATCTAGTTCCGCCCAAATATCCGGAATAAGAGAAATATTCTTTTTGTGTCTCTCTTTTTCCAGTCATGCGAACTTTATCCGCATTAATTACTACTACAAAATCGCCGGCATCCATATTAGGTGTAAATACCGGTTTATCTTTTCCGCGGATAACGCGAGCAACTTTTGCTGCTAATCGGCCTAAAATCTGATCTTTGGCATCAATTACATACCATTTTCTATCAGCATCTTCCGGCTTAATAAATCTAGTAATTCTTTCTTGCTTCAACTCTTCCTCCAAACACAAAATAACTATTTTTCAAGGGGTGTAAATATATTGGCATGAAGTTAGAATGTCAAGAAGAACCCCTTTAAAATTTTCTGCCCGCTAATTACTAATTTACACCTCAAATTTAGGTGAAATATGAAAATTCTTGTAACAGGCGGGTCTGGATTCCTTGGAATTAATCTTATTAGGTATTTATTAGTGCGAAATTATGAAATAGTTTCTCTTGATCTAGAAGAATTTAATTATGAAGATGTAAAGGATAGAATAAAAATTATTACTGGAGATATTCGAAATTCAGAGACAGTTAGAGCCGCTATGAAAGGGATTGATATCGTCGTTCATACTGCAGCTGCGCTGCCTCTTTACAAACCGGAAGATATTTTTTCTACCGATGTGAAAGGAACAAGATTACTAATCAGTGAAGCTTACCTTAACAAGGTAGAAAGATTCATACATATTTCTTCAACTGCGGTATATGGAATTCCCGACCATCACCCGCTTTATGAAGAGGATAAACTTGACGGCGTTGGCCCATATGGAAAAGCAAAGATTCAAGCCGAAGAAGTTTGTATTGAATATCGTGAGAAAAAAATGTGCGTCCCAATTTTACGGCCAAAATCTTTCATTGGTCCTGAAAGATTGGGAGTATTTGCATTGTTTTATGATTGGGCTAAAGATGGAAAAGGTTTTCCGATGATTGGTTCCGGTAATAATAGATATCAATTACTTGATGTTGAAGATTTATGCGAAGCTATTTATAAGTGTATTGTACTGCCAAAAGAAAAAGTAAATGAAACTATGAACATTGGCGCTAAAGATTTTACAACAATGAAGGAAGATTACCAGGCAGTATTGGATTTTGCCGGGCATGGCAAAAAGATTGTCGGTCTTCCGGAAAAACCAATTATTTATACATTGAAGTTTCTCGAAGCACTAAAACTTTCGCCGCTTTACAAATGGGTTTACGAAACCGCCTCAAAAGATTCTTTTGTTTCAATAGAAAAAGCCGAAAAAATTTTGGAATTCAATCCTAAATATTCCAACAAGGATGCATTAATCAGAAATTATAAATGGTACTTGGATAATTTAGATTCGTTTAAAAATCAGGATGGAATCAGTCACCGCGTGCCCTGGAAACAGGGTATTCTAAAGATTGCAAAGATGTTTTTTTAGAGAGCAGAATTTTAGATTATATTTGCATCGAAAAAATAAATCAATAAGAAGGAATAAAAATGGCAACAAAAAAAGATTACTTAAAAGAAGTAATTAAACACATAGATATCAAAGAGCACAATGTTGTAAAACTTGTTGATTCGATGGAAACTATGGCATTCAGCGCGCGCGATCTGAACCGAGCAGCCCAAATTTTCGATAGAATGATTCAGGACAAAGATTGCGCAGTTATTTTAACTCTTGCAGGAAGTTTATTCAGTGCCGGATTGAAGAAAGTTGTTTTCGATCTTGTTAACAATAATATGGTTGATGCAATTGTTTCTACCGGCGCAATCATGGTTGATCAGGATTTCTTTGAAGCGCTTGGATTCAAGCATTACATTGGAACTCCATTTGTCGACGACAACGAAATGAGAGATTTACATATTGATCGTATTTATGATACTTTCATTGATGAAGATGAATTACGAGTTTGCGATGAAACAACCGCAAAGATTTTTGATTCACTTGAAAAACGCCCCTACTCTTCCCGCGAATTGTTATGGCATTTCGGTAAATATTTAGATGAAAACGGTGGACCAAAAGTTGACGACAGTGTCGTTTATACTGCATATAAAAAGAATGTTCCGATTTTTGTTCCAGCATTTTCCGATTGCTCAGCTGGATTTGGTATCGTTATGCACCAGGTAAAAAATCCTGATTCACATGTATCAATTGATTCAGGAAAAGATTTTCTTGAGCTGACTCAAGTTAAATTGAACAGTAAAGAAACTGGAATATTTATGATTGGCGGCGGTGTTCCTAAAAACTTTACACAGGATATTGTTGTTGCTGCAGATCTTTTGCAGGAAGATGCACCAATGCATAAATACGCGGTTCAAATTACTGTTGCCGATGTTCGCGATGGAGCTCTTTCATCATCAACACTTAAAGAAGCTAGTTCATGGGGTAAAGTTGAAACTACATTTGAACAGATGATTTATAGTGAAGCAACTCTTGCAATGCCTTTAGTCGCCGGTTATGCTTATCATAAAGGAAACTGGAAAAACAGAACTCCAAGAGAATTGACGAAAATTTACTCCAAGTAAAAAGTAGTAGATTAACATTCAGATAAAAAAATAGCTACCGTGGAATTCCGCGGTAGCTATAAATTAAATTAAACATTTCTATTTAGTTGTTTCCAGGTGCGGGTTAATTACTATTTCAATTCTTCTATTCTTTGCTTTTCCTTCTTCACTTGAATTATTTGCAATTGGTTTTGAGCCACCCAGCCCAATCACAGAAATTTTTGCAGCTTCAGCTCCCATTGTTGAAATTAAATATTGATAAATGGAATTTGCCCTGTTCTGAGATAATTCAAGATTCTTTTGATAATCGCCTACACCATCTGTATGTCCTTCAATTACAGTTGTACCATTTGGAAAAGTCTGAATTGCCTTTTGAACCTTTGTGAGTAATGTAAAGTACTGAGGTTCCAGAGTGGCCTTGTTCTGCGGAAAATTTAGATTGACAAGCCTGATAGTAATTAAGTCTCCATTTTTAATTACTTCCGCTTCTGAAGGAAGGAACATTGAAGATATGCTTTCAATTAATTTTTGATTTTTCTCCAACATTTCTGAATCGGCTTTAAATTTTACATTCCACCATCTGGAACACATTTCTCATTCCCACAACATCAACTAACCCAATCTATTGGTCCTCCTCCGCATGACAGAAGTTGGATAGATTGTGGTACTTACTGGTTAAACATTTGCAACCAAGATACTGATGGATGGAAATCTGCAAGGAGAGAAGGGTGGGGTCATACTAAATCATTACTCACAGCTTCCAACTTTGGTATGGCTGCTGGACACAGTCCTTTTCACAAATTTATTGAAGTTACTGAATGCTCGGGTGGAAAAACTCATCAATCTACAGCTGGTGATGTGGA
>DAIEQP010000088.1 GCA_027347805.1 Ignavibacteria bacterium
ACTTTTGTAAGTGTTTCAAAAGGGATTGAAAAAAATACTTTGATGACAGTATCACAAATAATTCATGATGAATTGAGAAATGTTTCGTCATCACAAATTGGTGTTTTATCCGGTCCATCACATGCAGAAGAGGTTTCGAAAAAAATTCCTACTGCTGTAGTTGCAGCATCAAAAGATGAAGACACAGCTAAGCAGATTCAATCGGCTTTCATAACTTCCTACTTTCGAGTCTATTCAACAACAGATATTCTTGGAGGCGAATATGGTGGTGCAGTAAAAAATGTAATAGCAATAGGAGCCGGGATAATTGATGGAGCCGGCTTTGGCGATAACACAAAAGCCGCAATTATGACTCGCGGTATTGCAGAGGTATCACGTTTAGGAATTGCACTAGGTGCCAAACCGGAAACATTTTCGGGCTTATCCGGGATGGGTGATTTGATTGTTACTTGTATGAGTAAACATAGCCGTAACAGATATGTAGGCGAGCAGATTGGGAAAGGACTAAAATTAAAAGAAGTAATTAAATCAATGCAAATGGTTGCCGAGGGAGTTGAAACATGCAAATCCGTTCACGAATTATCTATCAAGCATAAAGTTCCAACACCTATTGCCAGTGCTGTTTTTCAGATTTTATATGAAGAAAAAGATCCTATCAAAGTAACTTATGAGTTAATGACTCGCGACATGAAAGCTGAGAAAGAATAATCAATTAAAATATTCTTCTTAATTTTACTCACCGATTGAAATCAACTTTATCTTTAGCCATATTAAAGTGATTAAATATTTTGCTTCAAATGGAAAATACACTAAAGAAATATTCTTCAATAAAGCACAAACAGATTTATTTTTTATTAATGCTTTTTGTCGCTTTAACAATCGCAGCTTTGGTGGTTGCATTTCAGCACCGTTATATAATTGAAGTTGGGACAAAAACACAGTATAGTTTGAAATGGCATATACCATTCAATTTGTTTTATTGGTGGTGCTGGCTTTTATTCTTTCCAGCAATTTACTGGTCAGCTAAAAAAGTTAATTCAAAAAGGCTAAAATCTCTTTACTGGCTTGTATTTTATTTGTTGCTTCCAATATTGCTTGTTTTACTTCATCAAGTAATTGCAGCAGTTACAATTTCGCTTGCACTGGATATTCCTGATTTAAATTCTTTATTGTATAAAAGAATAGTTAGAAATTACTGGATTTGGGTTGATATATTTATTTACTACACAATAATGATTGGGACTACTTTATTTACTTATAAGAATGAAAATAAGGAAGATGAACTAAAAATTTCCCAACTTAGAGCCCAATTGATAAATTCACAGCTAAATGCTCTGAAAAGCCAATTACATCCCCATTTTCTTTTCAATACATTAAATACAATTTCA
Source organism: Ignavibacteria bacterium (assembly GCA_027347805.1). GTDB lineage: Bacteria > Bacteroidota > Ignavibacteria > Ignavibacteriales > Melioribacteraceae > Stygiobacter. Next base: position 1,389 of record DAIEQP010000088.1, read on the forward strand.
ACGCTGATTTTGAAGGGAGATAATGCTGAATCAGAGAGAATGCTATCTTTGTTAAAAAATCTTTTGCACACCACAGTTAATTCGTCCGATAAACAAGAAATCACACTTGAAGATGAATTACGATTTATCAATCATTATCTGGATATTGAAAAAATCCGTTTCAAAGACAAGTTGAATGTATATATAAGTGTTCCAGATAAATTAATGCAGGCAGCTGTTCCCAATTTTATTCTACAGCCTATTATCGAAAACGCAATTCATCATGCTATAGCACAAAGAGTTGCAAATGGAATAATCGAAATTACAGCCGAATCTGAAGACGATAAATTGAGATTAATTATATCCGATAACGGCCCTGGTTTAAGAAATGATACACTGTCAAATAAGAAGCACGGGGTTGGTTTCAAAAATACAAGAGAAAGACTAGCACATTTATATGATTCAAAAGCATCTTTTCTGCTTGACAAATCTGAATCAGGAGGTCTCAAAGTTTCAATCGAATTTCCTTTAACAAATTTTGGCTTTGCAAAAGCGTCAGTATGAATTTACCGATAGAATTCAAACATATCATAGAACAAGTGAAGCATGAAAAGAATATTGTATTCCCTTTTATTATGATTCTTGTAATGATATCTGTAGTCAGCGCTATTCAGGAATACTTTGTTTTCTTCAAAGGAATTCATTCGATTATAAACTTCTTCCTTCACATAATTTCACAAATCATATATTATTTATATTTTATTCCAGTTGGAATATTATTGTTGTTCTATTCAAAAAAGTTAAAATTCAGTTCTAACAAATATTTGATTTACACGACAATTCATTTAATCACATTAATGATTCTTCTATATTCACACCAGTTTCTCGCATATAGTTTAAATAAATCCATTTTTGGAGAAAGTTATAAATCCACTTTTTATAAAACACTTTATACAAACCCATATGTGTGGGCTGATTTAATAATTTATATTCTTGGTGTGTTAGGATTTTCTTTACAAGATTCATTAAAAAAGAATCGAGAAAACAAATTAAATTTTTCGAATCTGGAATTAGAGCTTATAAGGACCAAATTATTTGAATTGAGGAGTAAAATTCATCCGCAGTTTTTATTTAAAACACTAGATACAATTTCAAGATTAGTAAAATCTGGTAAGAATAAAGATGCGAATAAATTACTATCGAAATTGAGTGATTTTTTACGAAAAACTGTTTATAACAGTGAGCAGGAAACAATTACACTCAGTGATGATTTAGAATTCCTGCGACTTTATCTCGAAATCGAAAGCATTAGTTTAGATAATGAAATTGTACTTAAAGAAAATATCAGCCAAGATTTTAAAGATGTTTTAGTTCCTAATTTCTTTCTGCAGTCGATAATCGAAGAGCTTCTTTACATAAAAGATTTTGATAACAGCAACGCAATTGTATTCGATATAAACTGTAGCTCGCTGAATCATAAATTAAATATCTGTATTTCCCTTTTTAGCAAAGTTATTCTATTAGTCGATAATCTGGGAAAATCTCAAATGAGAAAACATATTGAAGATCAATTAAAACAAATATATAATAGTAATTATGAAGTGAGAATTGATTCCAAAATGAATAACGAATTCCAAATCACTATTCAAATTCCATTTCAAGAAATAAATATTTATAATGAACTGAATAATTTAGATGAGGTTTCGTTATGAAAATCACTACTTTGATAATCGATGATGAACCACACGCCCGGGAAGGAATTAAAATTCGTCTTGCCGAATTTCAGGAAATCGAAATAATTGGAGAATGTTCTTCAGGCAAAGAAGCTACTGATGCAATTAATAACTTAAAACCGGATTTACTTTTTTTAGATATTCAAATGCCGGAAATGAACGGATTTGAAGTTCTACAGCAACTTGATATTGAAAATTTTCCAGTTGTAGTTTTTGTTACAGCATTTGACAAATATGCTTTGCAGGCATTTGAATTCCATGCCCTCGACTATTTGCTGAAACCTGTAAGCGAAGAAAGATTCAAAGAAACAATGGAAGTTATAATCGAATTATTCAAGCAGAAAAATCTTGCAGAATATGGTAAGAAATTGAGAAACTTTGTAGATGAATATGTTTCCGGGAAAGAAAATATTCTAGAAACCTCACAAGTTTCACACGCAGAAAAAATGAATCAATATGTAAACAGGTTGATGGTAAAATCTAAAGAAAATATCTCTTTAGTACCAGTTGTTGAGATTGAATGGATTGAATCGGCCGGAGATTATATTTATATCCATACAAACGGGAAAAAACATTTATTCCGGGAAACTTTAACTTCTCTTGAGCATAAACTTGATCCATCCAAATTTGTAAGGATTCATCGTTCAACAATTGTAAATCTTGAAAAAATAAAATCACTCAAACAAAATGAGCATGGCGACTATGAAGTATTCTTAATGAACGGGACGAAACTCAAACTAAGCAGGTCATTCCGGCAGCATTTTCAGAAGGCAATTGGCAACAATTTTTGACCCCAGCTCATCTTACTTTTCCGCACCTTATCGATACAGTTAGCGTTTAATCTCTTTATTGTTTGATGATGATAAAAAAAAATGCAGTTTGCTAACATAATCTATCAAATTTGCATTTTTCAATAATGAGGCATATATGAAAAAAAATCTCTACTTGCCGCTTTTGGCAGTTTTATTAATTTTTTTTACTGCAGTATTAAGCGCACAACCGGTAACTGCAACATGGACACTTACAAATGCAACACAAACATCAGTTGTAACAACCGGAATTATTACGGGTGAAAATCAGACAATAACCGGAATGGCAATAAATGGCTGGTCGGGGAACAACACAGCAGCAAAGCTTTATTCAACAACTGGAGGAACAACACAAACCGGGTACTGGCCAGATGAAAAAGCTTACAATCCAGCTCGTTATGCTGAATATAAAGTTACTCCCAAATCCGGTAATACAATTGTAATTGATAATATTTCATTTGATATTGGAAACAGCGGGGGTTCAAATAATTTGAGAGCAGATTTTTTCTATTCGCTGGATAATTTTGCAACTTCTAAAAAATTAGGGACAACAGATACACTTCCTAACACTGCAATGCATAAAAAAACTTTTACAGGATTAGGAGTTACAATAACTGACGGCAAAGTTTTATCATTAAGAATATTTCCTTGGGGAACAAACGGTGGAGCGGCATCGGGTAAGTATACAAATATTCAGAATGTAATTATTAGTGGCACAGCTTTGGGTATTTTAACTCCAATGTCAGCAAGTTGGCCTTATGAAACAGATGATAAAGCTGTTACAAAAGGATCAATCACAGCTAACCAATCATATTACAAAACGATGAAGTTCTATGGATTCACAAATCTGCCAACTGTTGCAGGAGTTACATTAAAAGTTGGATCAATTCAAACTGCATCAAAAACCTGGTATGCAGAGCCAAAACCTACTGATACATTATATTTTCAATATGAAGTTGCGCCTAAAGCCGGCGGAACAATGGTAGTAAATTCTGTTTCGATGTATTTAGGCGGTTGGTTCAGTTCCAACTTAAGAGCTGCAATTTATTATTCTAAAGATGCAAACTTCAGCAATAGAACTCTTCTTCTTCCAGATTCAGCGTTAGTTGGAAATAAAGTTGATAAACTCCAAATGAGTTTAAATTCTATTGTAAACAGCGGCGAGACATTTTATTTGAGAGTATACCCTCATAATAAAGCCGCTGAAGGCTGGGCAAAATTAGTTGCTGTTGATAGTGTATTGATCTCAGGTTCAACTGGCGGAGTAAAAGCAGATCCGCCTGCAATTTCAACATCGCCTGCAACTTATATATCTAATACATACCTGACTATTGGAGGAACAGTTGCAAACGATGGCGGAGCCGATGTAACAGCAAGAGGTGTATGCTGGAATACTACCGGGAATCCTACGATCGCAGATAATAAAACAGTTAATGGAAATGGTGTGGGATTATTTGTTAGCAATGTTACAAATTTAACTGCCGGCACTAAATATTATTTTAAAGCTTATGCTACGAACAGTGCTGGGACTGCATATGGTTCAGAAATAAATGTAACAACTTTAAGTGCGGTTGTTATTCCTACAGTTACAACAACATCCGCAAGTTCAATACTGGCAAAGACTGCAAACACTGGAGGCAATGTTACTGATTGGGGCGGCGCGCCTGTCACTGAAAAAGGTGTTTGTTATTCAACTTCCCCAACTCCAACAATTATTAACAGCAAAACTTCAAATGGGAATGATATAGGTACATTCACAAGCGGATTATATAACCTAAATCCTAATACAAAATATTATGTAAGAGCATATGCAACAAATAGTGTTGGGACCGGATATGGTCCTGAAATTTCTTTCACAACTCAATCAATTGCTCCTCCTGTAAGAAAAGTTGTAGCATTAGATGGCAGCGGTGATTATAAAACTGTCCAGGCAGCTTTTGATGCAGTACCAGAAAATTATACAGGTACATATACAATATTCGTTAAAAAAGGTACTTATTACGAAAAGATAACATTGGCATCTAATAAACCAAACGTCGTTTTAATTGGTGAAGACAGAGACGCTACAATTTTAACTTATGATGATTATGCAGGTAAACCTGGTCTTGGGACTTCAACTTCACAAAGCGTTGCAATTGATGCGAATGATTTTGTTGCAATGAACATTACTTTCAGAAATACAATTAAAAACGACGGCTCACAGCAAAATCAGCAGGCAGTTGCATTAAGAGTAAACGGAGACAGGCAAGCATATTATAATTGCAAAATGCTTGGATACCAGGATACATATTATACTTGGGGAAACGGCAGAATTTATAATTACAATTGCTACATTGAAGGAACTGTAGATTTTATTTTTGGAAGATCGATAACAGTTTTTGAGGGCTGCACAATAAAAGTACTACGCAATGGATGTACAATAACTGCTGCCAGTACAGAACCAACTTCTCTTTACGGATATGTATTTTTAAGCTGTTCTATACAAGCTGATAAAGTTGGTTTCGATGGAACTGCAATCACAAATATTTATTTGGGCAGACCATGGCAGGCTAATCCAAGAACTGTATTCCTGGGGTGTGAGGAACCGGAAGTATTAAATTCTGCAGGCTGGCAGGCATGGAATGTAAATCCAGCATTGTATGCTGAATATGCTTGTTATGGTGCTGGATATAAGCCATCTCAAAGAGTTACCTGGTCAAATCAGTTAACTCTTGGCGATGCAACTCAGTATTCCTTAAGCAAAATATTCTCAAAAGCTGCCGGAGGATTTGCATGGGATTGGACACCCGACATGTTAACAACCGGAATTCAAGAAGAGAAAAAAGCAGAATCTTTACCAACAAAATATTCGTTAGAACAAAATTATCCGAATCCGTTTAATCCATCGACAAAGATTAAATATCAGGTGCCTAATAATGGATTAGTAAAAATCACAGTATATGATATAACAGGACGGGAAGTTACTCAACTTGTAAATAGCGAACATACTGCCGGTTTTTATGAAGTTGATTTTAACGCTTTTCAACTTGCAAGCGGTGTTTATTTTTACAGAATTCAGGCTAGCAACTTTGTTCAAACAAAGAAAATGATTCTAGTAAAATAAAATCTTGATCATAATTTGACTTAACAGCCGCTTATTGCGGCTGTTTTTTTATAGACCGGAATTTTTCATGTTTCTAAATTCTTACTATAGTATCTTTGCTTAATTTCTTTTACCATTTTCAATATTGATGAGGTTTAATGTTAGATCCCAAAACGTTTTATCGTAAATTAGATTCATTGCTTACAAAGATAGGTTCGGTTAAAAGCGGGAAAGATTTTTTATTTTCAATTTCCACCGAATTGGAAAATACCTTTGGAAAGGATTTGAGAATTGGGAATGGCCGAATCTACGAAGAAAAAGATAACTATTATGAACTTGTCTCTTTTGCCGGCCAGCTTAATTCAACTTATGCAAAATCTTTCAAATCCAATACAGAACCTGTACTTGCACTGCTTAAATCAAAAACATATATATTTGATAATCCATCATTCACAATAGATAATTCGCTTTACAATCAAAAAGAATATAAGATTCCCGCCGCAATTCATATTATCAGTAATGAATCTTCCTGGATTTTTGTTTTTGAACTTAAAAGCGGATGGATTCGAGAGGAAATTGAACTTTGCTTGAATGCAGTTCGAACAATGTTGAATTATAGATTTGTTACTGAAGCATCACAAAACGATATTGAACAAGCAGCACAAATACAAAAAAGTTTGTTACCATCCTCTGCTCCTGAAGTTGCCGGTCTATTAATAGCCGGATACTCAAAACCAGCCGAATTAGTAGGCGGGGATTTATATGATTACTTTGTATTTGATAAAGAAGTATTTGGTGTTTGTATTGGAGATGCAAGCGGGCACGGACTTCCTGCTGCTCTGCTTGTTAGAGATGTTGTTACCGGTTTGCGCATGGGCTTAGAAAAACATATGAAAATGGTTTACACATTTAAAAAACTTAATAATGTAATTTACAGAAGCGTTTACTCAACTAGATTTATTTCGCTTTTTTATGCCGAAATAGAAAAAGATGGAAGTATTTTATATGTGAACGCAGGTCATCCATCACCGCTTCTTTATGACGGTAACAATTTTATTGAGTTGAATTCAACCGGATTGATTTTTGGGGCATTGCCTGAAATTGAATTATCGCGCGGTTATGCAAAACTTTCAAAAGATAATATTTTACTCCTCTATACAGATGGAATAATTGAAAGGAAAAATTCATTCAACGAGGAATTTGGTGTAACCAGGTTAAAAAATATATTAATGAAGAACAGTAATAAAGATCCTCAACAAATACTTCAATCAATTTTCACGGAAGTAAATAATTTTGCAGATTCAAAATTTTGGGAAGATGACGCTTCACTCGTTGTAATCAAAAAGATTAGCATATAAAAACATATTTTTTGTTAAATGAAACTGTTCATCGCAAAATAAGTCATTTTAAAAAATGGGTAATGATAAGCTTTCAGAATCCTTACAATATCTAAAATCAATCGGCCCCAAAAGAGCTGAATCATTTTCTTCAATCGGTATTAACAGCATTAGAGATTTACTTTTCTATTTCCCCTCTCGTTATTTAGATCGTTCAACAATCCTGGATTCCATTAAAGTCGTTCAATATGCAATTCAGGGATTTGAAGGAGAAGTTACAATAATTGGTAAAGTTGTTGATAGTGAAACCCATTATTATAACAAGAAACAAGTTTTCAAAGTAAGGTTTAAGGATAATACTGGTTTTTTCGAATGTGTTTGGTTTAACGGTGCTAAGTATTTCAAATCTGTATTTAATCCCGGGAATTATTTTGCGGTATCTGCCAAACCTGTGATTACTAGGTACGGTCATTTACAATTTGCCCACCCTGATTTTGACAGACTTGCCGATGAAGAATCATCTAACTTTTTAAATACCGGGAAGATTATTCCCTTTTATAGAGTACCAAAACAATTGCGGGAAGCAAACATTGGAGATTTTAGTATAAGACGGATTGTTCAAGCTGCAGTAAAAGATTATTCCAATTTTATAGAAGAAACACTCCCGGTCAGCATTATAGAAGATAAAGTTCTGATGAAACTTCCTGAGACAATTAATACAATGCACTCTCCCCTAAATTATGATTTGTTGAACAAAGCTAAAACCAGATTGAAATTTGAGGAGATCTTTTATTTTGAATGCATGATTGCCATGCGTAAGCATTCAATTTCAAAAAGCACAAAAGGAACATCATTTAAAGTAAAATCCGCACCTTTAAAATCATTTTTAAAATCTCTCCCGTTTGAATTAACTAAAGCACAATTAAAAGTCCTAAGCGAGATCCGTAAAGATTTAGAGGACGATAAACCGATGAATCGATTACTCCAAGGAGATGTTGGAAGCGGGAAAACAATTGTAGCATTAATATCAATGCTGATTGTAATTGAAAATGGTTTTCAATGTGCATTTATGGCACCAACAGAAATATTATCAGACCAGCACTTTAAAAGATTTACAGAATTACTATCACCATTGAACATTTCAGTTGAACAATTAATAAGCGGACAGAATAAAACAGATAGGACACGAATCCTTAACAACATTAAATCCGGCAAAACAAACTTAATAATTGGAACACATGCCTTAATCGAATCTAAAGTTATTTTCAACAAACTTGGTCTTGTTGTAATTGATGAACAACATCGTTTCGGGGTTCTCCAAAGATCTAATCTGGTTGAGAAAGGTTACAGAGCGGAAGTGTTAATTATGACAGCAACACCAATTCCAAGAACACTATCCATGACTTTGTATGGCGATCTTGATGTTTCGATAATTGATGAGTTGCCAAAGAATCGTGTCGCAATCAAAACCTTACTGCGTGGTGAAAATAGTCTCCACTCAATTTATGATTTTATAAAAACCAAGACGAAAGATGGCTACCAGACATTTATTGTTTATCCGTTAATTGAAGAGTCTGATAAAATCGATCTAAATGCAGCATTGACATTTTATGATAAACTGAGAACCGGAGAATTAAAGGAGTTAAGAATTGGATTGCTTCATGGAAGAATGAACTGGCAGGAGAAAGAGCAGGTAATGATTGATTTTTCAGACAAAAAATATGACGTGCTTGTTTCAACCAGTGTTATTGAGGTCGGGATTGATATCCCGGATGCGAATATTATTGTAATCAACAACGCAGAAAGATTTGGCTTATCGCAACTCCATCAGCTGCGCGGGCGTGTCGGCAGAAGCAACAAACAAGCTTATTGTATTCTTGTAACAAAAAATGAGTTAGCTGTTCGTTCTAATCAATTCAATTTTAATATGGAATATTTATCGACAGAACAAGTTGAAAAAAATAAAAGTATCATCCGTCTCAACTCTTTAGTAAAGTATCCAAACGGTTTTGATTTGTCTGAAATTGATTTAAAACTTCGCGGGCCAGGCAACATTTATAGCACCCAGCAAAGCGGTATGCCTGAGTTTAAGTTTATTAACATAATTGAAGATGGTGATTTAATATTAGATGCTAAGATTTCTGCTTTCGAAATAATTGAGAACGATCCGGGCTTAAACTCCGAAAAAAATATTTTCTTCAAAAATGTTTTGCAAAAAAATTATTCTTCATCATTTTTTTTCGCGCACATCGCATAAAATATTTTTCAGTTTAACATCTACAAACATCATTCCAAAAAATATTTTTCAAAAAATTATTCACAACAATTTGTTGCGAAATTTTTTATATGTGTTATATTTCGTTTAGAAATTTTTGAAAATAATTAAGGAAAAGTTATTAGTTCTTACATCCCAAATAAAAAATTAAATGTTGCCCTCACATATAACGTTAAACCCGAAGAAAATATTTTCGGTGAAAGAACACCTCTCTCTTTAAACTCAAGTTCAATCAAAAATTTCAACGATACTTACGCTGAATGGGATTCAATAGATACAGTAAACGCAATTAAGAATGCACTTGAACTGTTTCATAATGTTATTATGATAGAAGCAAATGAAAATGCTTTTCAAAAAATCCGCGAGACAAACCCAGACATAGTATTTAATGTTGCAGAATGTGCTTTTGGCATTAGCCGTGAGGCGCAAATTCCTGCAATGCTTGATATGCTTCAGATACCATATTCAGGATCCGATCCACTTACACTTACAACATGTTTAGACAAAGCAAGAACAAAAGAAGTATTATCATACTATGGAATACCAAATGCAAGGTTTTTATTAATCGAGTCACTAGATGATCTTGAAAACTTTGATTTAGAATTTCCAGTTATAATGAAGCCGGTTGCAGAAGGATCCAGCAAAGGAATTTTTA